>JAASTB010000090.1 GCA_021767625.1 Wenzhouxiangella sp. | reverse complement strand
TCGACGGCCGGCACCGACCGGGTCGTCACCGTCGACCTGCACGCCGATCAGATTCAGGGCTTCTTCGATGTGCCGGTGGACAACGTCTACGCCTCGCCGCTGACTCTGGCTGACATCTGGAAGCACTACACCTCAGACGAAATCATCGTCGTCTCGCCCGACGTGGGCGGGGTGGTGCGCGCACGCGCCATCGCCAAGCGCCTGGACTGCGAGCTGGCCATCATCGACAAGCGCCGGCCACGGGCCAATGAAGCGACCGTTATGAACCTCATAGGCGACGTCGACGGCAAGATCTGCGTGCTAGTCGACGACATGATCGACACGGCCGGCACGCTGTGCTCGGCCGCCGGCGCTCTCAAGGACAAGGGTGCGAAGAAAGTCGTGGCCTACTGCGTTCACCCCGTGCTGTCGGGCAAGGCCATCGACAACATCAACGCCTCGCGCATCGACGAGATCGTGGTCACCGACACCATCCCCCTGAGTGAGGCGGCGAAGGACACCGGCCGTATCCGCCAGCTTTCCGTCGCCCAGATGCTCGCCGAGACCATCCGGCGCATGGCCGAGGGCGAGTCGGTCAGTTCCCTGTACGTAGACTAGGACGGGGCGCGGCCACTAGCCGCGCGGGTCGGGGTCGCATCCCGACAGACGACCCATCAGCGCGGATTGCAGGTAGCTGATGCATGTACCAGACTCATGTGTCGTCGGCCCTCACGCCAAGGCGCAAAGGCACCAAGATCGCCAAGAAAAAACTCAAGATCCAGAGCCAAAAAGGTCCTCGTCCGGTAGGATCAAGCTTGAATTGATTTGGGTTTTCCGTCTTCTCGCTCTCTTGTCTTAGCGCCCTTTGCGTCTTGGCGCCTTGGCGTGAGGATAGACGAGAGTTCAGTCTTGAACGTCGGGGTGCTTCCCCGACCTACGAATACCCGATCTGCACCGCAACGACCATGAACACCGCGGCCAGGGCCAGCAGCTTGAGGATCAGCGGGAAGACGAAGCGGAACCAGCGGTCGTAGGGAATCCCCGCCAGGCCCAGGATGCCCATCAGCACCGGGTTGGTCGGCACGATCATGTTCATGAAGCCGTCGCCGAACTGGTAGGCCAGCACCGATACCTGTCGCGAAATGCCCACCAGGTCGCCGATGGGCGCCATCAGCGGCATGGTCAGATAGGCCTGGCCGCTGCCCGAGGACACGAAGATATTCATCACGCTCTGGATGCCCAGCATCCCCACCGCCGACAGCTCGGCGGGCAGGTCGATGAGCGGGCTGGCCATGGCGTTGACGATGGTGTGCAGGACCTGGCCGTCTTCCAGGATGAGCGCGATCGACTTGGCGAAGCCGATCAGGATGGCCGTCCCGGCCAGCTCCGAGGCGCCGAAGGAGAAGTTCTTCGCCAGGTCGTCGAATGACATGCGGTCGATCAGAGCCACGGCGATCGCCAGGGCGATGAACATCGCGCCGAGCTCCACCAGGTACCAGCCGTGCTCGACGATGCCGTAGACCAGCACGGCCAGCGCCAGGCCCGTGACGCCGAGGATGGCCTTGCGCTTGCCCGTCATTTCGGGCAGCTCGGATTCCTGAGGTGGCTGCGCGGAAGCCACACCGTGGACCAGGCTGGATTCCGGATCGCGCTGGACCTTTCGGGCATAGGACCAGACATGGTGAATGCCGACGGCCAGGAAGGGCCAGAAGATGATCGCGCGGAACATGAAGCCCGACCCGGGCTGCAGCTCGGCGATGTCCTGGGCGATGAACAGCGTGAAGGGATTGAGCACCGCCGCGCCGTAGCCGACGCAGTAGCCCACGACCATGATGCCGATGGCCGCCACGGTGTCCATGCGCATGGCCACGCAAAGTGATATGAGAATCGCGGCCAGTGGAATGTACTCTTCGGCCATCCCCAGCGTGGCCGAGGCGGCGGCGAACAGGAAGACCCCGAAGGAGATCAGTCCGAAGGCATTGTTGCCGAAGCGTTGGATGACCGTGCCCAGGAACGCCTCGATGGCGCCGGTCTTGCGAATCACCGCCAGCGAGCCGCCGATCAGCAGCACGAAGAAGATGATGCCCTGAACGTCGGCCATCGCGCGCGGCACGGCCGTGAAAAGGTGCCAGGGCGGCAGCGTCTGCGCATCGTCCACCGTGGCGTAGGTGCCGGGCTGGACGACCTCGCGGCCGTGATCGTTGGTGATCGTCTCGAAACTGCCGGCAGGCAGCACCCAGGTCAGCACCAGCGCCACGATCATCATGATGAACATCAGCACCAGCGTGTGCGGCATCCGCAAGGTTCTCGACATCGGTCGCTACTCCCTCGATCAGTCCCCGGCTTTCGCCGTCTCTCCGATATGCTCGCCGAAGAACTCGAGCATGCTGTCGTAGAGGTCGACCCGGTTGTCCACGTCGTAGAAACCGTGGCCTTCCTCTTCCTTGACCATCCACTCGTAGTCCTTGCCGGCCTCGTCGAGCGCCTTGCGCAGCCGCTCGAGATGACCGATGACCACCCGCACGTCGCTGCCGCCGTGCACCAGGTAGAGGTCGGCCTTGATCCTGTCGACGTTGTGCACCGGCGAATTGGCCCGCAGTTTTTCCATGTCGTCGCCCACGGCGGTGGACATGAAACGCTCGAAATTGGCGCGGGCGTCGCGGCCGTAGCCGCGCTGGCTGGAAAAGTCGTTGCCGTCGCCGCTGCGGAACCAGGGCAGGTCGTACACGCCCACGTAGCCGACGGCGCACTGGTAGAGATCGGGTTCCTTGATGACGCCCATCAGCGAGGCGTAGCCGCCGTAGCTGCCGCCGTAGATGCAGATGCGCTCCGGGTCGGCGATGCCTTGCTCGATCGCCCAGCGCGTGGCGTCGGTGACGTCGTCCTGCATCTTGCCGCCCCATTCCTTCCAGCCGGCGCGCTCGAAATCATCGCCGCGCCCGCCCGAGCCGCGGTAGTTGACCTGCAACGTGGCGTAGCCGTGGTGCGCCATCAGCTGCGCTTCCATGTTGTAGCCCCAGCGATCGACCACGCCGAATGGGCCGCCGTGCACGTTGACGATCAGCGGCAGGTCTTCGTCGCGATCTTCGGGCAGGGTCAAGAAGGCGTGCAGCTCCAGGCCGTCCCGGGCCTCGATGCGGACCGGCCGCATGGGCACCAGTTCGTCTTTGGGCAGTTCGGGCAGGGCGGCGACGAGGAAGCGCATCTCCATCGTCTCGGTATTGAGCAGGTAGAACTCCCCGGGGTTCTGGTCGCCGCGCACCCAGACGATGGCGCGACTGGCGTCATCCGAACTCGAGACCAGCGAGACGTTGTTGCCCGGAAAGGCCTGCACGAGCCCGCTGATCATCTGCACGCTTCGCTTGTTCTCTTCGACCTTGTCGTCGAAGAAGTGGTAATTCATCGGGCCGAAGCGCGTCGTGGCACCGAGAATCTGTCCGTCCGGACCGTAGATCAACCCGCCGACATTCATGTCATCGTGACGGAAGAGCAACTCGACCTGCTTCGTATCGAAATCGTAGCGGAACACGCCGAGCCGGTCGTTCTCGGCCATGTCGTGGTTCGAGGAGAAGTAGACCTGGTCGTTCTCACTGGAGAAGCCGAGGAAGTCCAGGTTGGGCGAAGGCCGCTCGGGCTGGATCCGCACCTGCTGCCATTCGTCTTCGTGACGGACGTGCAGGCGCAGCTGTCTCTCGTCGAGGCTGTCGCCCCATTCGACGGCGGCGGCGCCGCGCAGGTTGCCGTCGTTGTCGGCGACCAGCGCGACGATATCGTTGTCGACCGGCAGGTCGCCGGCCGGGCGCATTTCTGCGTCGTACATGTCCACGTAGTTGGCCTTCGGCTCGCCGCCGTCGGTCGGGTGGTAGCGCGCGACCATGATGCGGCGATCGTCGTCGGGCAGGGGATGCAGCATGCGGTACGGCCCGCGGGTGGCCGTGTCGAAGATCTCGCGGCGTTTCTGGCCGTCGAGGTCGGCCGCGTAGAGCTGCTGCGCGCGGCCGGTGTTGTCGAGGTTGCCGGTCACTTCGCCGACTGACATCACCAATCTCTCGTTGCTGCCCCACCAGAAGCTCAGCACGTGCTTGTTCGTGCCGAACTCGAAGCTGGCGGTGATTTCCTGGCTGTCGAGGGCCATGGCGGCCAATTTGACCTGCGTGCCTTCTTCGTAGGTGAAGGCCACGTGTTCGCCGTCGGGCGAGATCTTCATGCTCCGGACGTCGGCGTGACTGACGAACTGGCGGGTTGGGATGGTGTCGGCTACCGCCGTGGCGAGGTTCAGGACGGCAAGGGCCGCGATGGCTGCGGTCAGTGCAAGCCGATAGGGCATGGTGGACTCCCGGATGCGTGAAACAAACCGGGCCATTCTGGCAGAAAGCCGGCGACCTGTCAGGCCGCCGGCTTCCAGGGCTTCAGAATGCCGACTCGTCCAGCGCCATCAGCGTTTCGCCGCCGGCGAGGATCTTCTGTTCCAGGCCCAGGGTTTCCGGCAGCATGCGCGCCATGAAAAAACGCGCCGTGTCGAGCTTGGTGCGGTAGAAATCGGAGCGCGCGCCATCCGACTCGAGGCCGCGCAGCGCAGCCCTCGCCTGCGTGGTCCAGGACCAGGCCATGGCCGTCAGGGCAAACAGCTCGAGGTAGTCCACCGAGGCGGCGCCGGCCTCGAGCGGATCGCCGGCCATCTTCTGGTAGACGGCTGCCGTGGTGTTCTTGAGCCGCTCGGCGGCGTCGGCCAGCGGCTTGGTGAACTCGGCCATCGCCGGGTCGTCGGCGCATTCGCCCAGCAGCCGCTCGACTTCGGTGAAGAAGGACTTGACGGTTTCGCCGTTGGCGGCGGTGAGCTTGCGCCCGACCAGGTCGAGGGCCTGGATGCCGTTGGTGCCCTCGTAGATGCGGGCGATGCGGGCGTCGCGCAGGTACTGCTCGACGCCGGTGTCGACGATATAGCCGGCGCCGCCGTGCACCTGCATGCCCAGGCTGGTGACCTCGAAGCCCATGTCGGTGAAGTAGGCCTTGATGATCGGCGTCATCAGGGCGACCCAGTGACCGGCCCGCTCGCGGCGATCGGTGTCGGGATGGTTGTGCTCGATGTCGAGCTGCAGGGCCGTGTGGACGGCCAGGGCGCGCGCGCCCTCGATGAAGGCCTTCGAGGTCATCAGCATGCGCCGAACGTCGGGGTGGACGATGATCGGGTCGGCCGGCTTGTCGGGATTCTTCGCGCCGTCGAGGCTTCGCCCCTGCAGGCGTTCGCGCGCGAAGGCCACCGCGTTCTGGTAGGCGACCGAGGCCAGGCCCAGGCCCTGGATGCCGGTGCCGAGGCGCGCACCGTTCATCATCGTGAACATCAGGTTCAGGCCCTTGTTTTCCTCGCCGATGAGGTAGCCCACGGCGTCCTCGTAGACCATCTCGCAGGTGGCCGAGGCGCGGATGCCCATCTTGTGGTCGAGCCCGGCGCAGCGCACGCCGTTGCGCTCGCCGATTTCACCGTTCTCGTCGACCAGGAACTTCGGCACGATGAACAGGCTCAGGCCCTTCGTTCCCTCCGGCGCGTCGGGCGTGCGCGCAAGCACCAGGTGCACGATGTTGTCGGCCAGGTCGTGCTCTCCGGCCGAGATCCAGATCTTGGTGCCGGAGATGCCGTAGCTGCCGTCGTCGCGGCGTTCGGCCCGCGTGCGGACCAGGCCGAGGTCGGTGCCGCAGTGCGGTTCGGTCAGGTTCATGGTGCCGGTCCACTCCCCGGCAATCATCTTCGGCAGCCAGGTTTGTTTCTGTTCCTCGCTGCCGTGGAGGTGAATCAGCTCCCAGGCGCCGTGGGCGAGGGCCGGGTACATGCCCCAGGACGTGTTGGCGGCGGTGATCATTTCCGACATGGCGATCCCGAGAAAATGCGGCATTCCCTGACCGCCGTAGTCGGGAGAAGAGGTCAGTCCCGGCCAGCCGTTCTCGGTGTAGGTCCGATAGGCGTCGCGGAACCCTTCGGGCGTGGTAACCCGGTCTCCCTCGAGGCGGCAACCGGCCTGGTCTCCCGGAGCATTGAGCGGCTGAAGCACCGACTCGCAGAAACGGGCGCCCTCGGTGAGCACGGCATCGATGATGTCGCTGTCCACCCCTGACAGGGACGGCAGGTCGCGGCATTCGTCGAGATCGAGGCATTCATCGATCAGGAAACGGAAATCTTCTACGGGTCCGGTGTAGCTGGGCATTCAGCGCTCCTCGGCTTGCATTGGGCTGGGTCGATGACCATACGGTAACGTATGGTAGCAGACTAGCACGGCTCACCGGGCGATGGAATTGACGCGGCGCAAAGTTGTCGCCAGACTGAGACGAGACAATGTCGCCAGTCCAGAGGAGTGCCGTCATGCAAGCAAAAGAGATTGCCGAACATCTTGAAAAGTCGGACTTTTTCAAGGGGCTTGATGCCGAGCACCGAGACTGGCTGGCTCAGCATGCCAGCGAGACCCGGTTCGATGATGGACAGCTGGTGGCGCGCCACGGTGATACCGCGGACCGCTTCTTCCTGGTCCTGGACGGCGAGCTCGTGGTGGAGGTGCCGGCCCTGACCGGCCCGGCGCTCGAAGTCACGCGCCTGGGGCCTGAAAAGATCTTCGGCTGGTCCTGGCTGATCGAGCCCTACCGCTGGCACTTCAATGCCCGGGCCGCGGGGCCGACCCGGGTGCTGGATTTCGACGGCCTGGCGATCCTCAGGCGCGCCGAGGACGAGCCGAAGTTCGGCTACGCCCTGCTCAGGCGGTTTTCAGCGCTGATGGGGACGCGTCTCGAAGCGGCCCAGCGCAAGATGATGGACCAGTGGGCGCCTGCCGGGCTGCCCTGAGCGCCGCCGTCAGGTCCGCCCAGAGATCGTCGGCCTCCTCCAGGCCGACCGAGACCCTCAGCAGGCCATCCCCGATGCCGCCGGACTCGCGACCCTGCTCCGACACCACGCGATGGGTCAGGCCGGCCGGATGCTGGATGAGGGTATCCACCGAGCCGAGGCTCACTGCCGGCGTCATCAGCGACACCTTGCGCAACACGGTTGAAGCGGCCTCGTAGCCGCCCTTCGGTTCGAAGGCCAGCACACAGCCGCCGCCGCTCATCTGCCGATCGAGCAGTTCTCGCTGGGCGGCGTCGTTCCAGCCCGGATAAAACACCCGCTCGACGTCGGGATGGGCGGCCAGCCTTTCGGCCAGGTCCACGGCCGTCTGCTGGGCGCGCTCGACGCGAAGCTTCAGGGTCGGCAGGCTGCGGTGCAGCAGGTAGGCGGCCCAGGGATGCATGAGCGCGCCGGTGGCCACGCGGACCTGGCGCAGGCCGGCCGCCAGCGACTCGCTGCAGGCAACCGCACCGGCGATCACGTCGCCGTGCCCGCCGAGGAATTTGGTGGCGCTGTGCAGCACCATTGCCGCTCCCATCTCCAGCGGTTGCTGGAGAACGGGCGTGGCAAAGGTAGAGTCGACGACCACCGGCACATCGCCGGCCTGGCGGACCACGTCGGCGATGTCGACCAGTTCCAGGGTCGGGTTCGCCGGGGTCTCGATCATCACGAAGGCGGTGTCGTCCGAGATGCTCTCGGCCACGCGATCAGCCGTGGTCCAGGTGACCCGGTTGCCCAGCAGGCCGCTGTCGAGCAGGTGATCGCTGGTGCCGTAGATCGGGCGCACCGCCACGATTTCGCGTCCCCGCTCCTGCGTGGCCAGCACGATGGCGGTCAGGGCCGCCATGCCGGAGGCGAAGCCCACGGCGGCCTCGGCGTTCTCCAGGCGCGCCAGGGCCTTCTCGAAGCGCGAGACGGTCGGGTTGAGCAGCCGCGCGTAGACCGGGTTTTCGGCATCGGCCTGACCCGCGACGAGGGCGTCCAGGCTGGCCGTTCCGGTTCCCAGGTCCTGCAGCGGATAGGTTGTCGACAGGTCGACGGGCAGGGCGTGGACACCCAGTTCGCGGAGGTCCTCGCGTCC
>JAASTB010000089.1 GCA_021767625.1 Wenzhouxiangella sp. | reverse complement strand
GTTGGGAAAGTTCGTGCGCTGGAAGCCGTCGGCGTCGATCCGGCCGGCGTCGTCGAGGCGGACTCCCAGGTCTTCAAGGCCGTAGCCGGCCGTGCGGGTCTTGCGGCCGAGGGCCACGAGCAGGTGGCTGAAGTCGAACGAGACCTTCCGGCCTTCATGTTCGCAAATCAGGCGACCGCCCTGTCCGCTGCGCTCCGCGCACAGGGCCTTGTGCGCCGTGGCGACGGTGACGCCGTCTTGTTGCATGTGCTCAGCCAGCAGTTCGCCGGCGGGCGGGTCTTCCCGCGGCAGCAGACGCTCGGCCATCTCGACGACGGTCACATCCGAGCCGAGGCGGGCAAAAGTCTGCGCCAGCTCGGCGCCGATCGGACCCCCGCCGAGCACGACCAGGCGTTCGGGCAGTTCCTCGAGCCCCCACAGCGTGTCGCTGGTGAGGTATCCGACCTCGTCGAGTCCGTCGATCGGCGGCACCAGCGGCTCGGCGCCGGTGGCGAGCACGATCGAGCGCGCACTGATTCGGCGCCCGTCCGCCTCGACTTCCCAGGGCGAGACCAGTCTCGCCTCGGCCTGGATGACGTCCACGCCCATCTTCTCGTACCGCTCGGGCGAGTCGTGCGGCTCGATCCTGCGGATGACTTCGCGCACCCGGCTCATGACATCGCCGAAGTCGAGCTCGGCTTCCATGCGGCGCACGCCGTAGCGTCGGCTGTTGCGCGCCTCCGCCATGGTCCGTGCGGTGCGGATCAGGGCCTTGGACGGCACGCAGCCGGTGTTGAGGCAATCGCCGCCCATGCGATTCTTCTCGATCAGCGCGACCCTGGCCTTTACCGTTGCCCCGATGTAGGCCGAGACCAGACCGGCCGACCCCGCGCCGACCACGATGAGGTTGTAGTCGAAGCGTTTCGGCTTCGAGAAGCCGGCGTAGACCTTCCGGGCCTGCAGGAAGCGCAGCGCCCAGCGAAGGATCAACGGCAAAAGGCCGAGCAGGACGAAAGCGCCGATCAATCCCGGTGAGAGAACGTCGCCGACGGAGTCGACCTGCGCCAGCTGCGTGCCCGCGTTCACGTAGACGACCGTGGCCGGCAGCATGCCCAGCTGGCTGACCCAGTAATAGGTCCAGGTGCGGATCGGGGTGAGTGCCATGACCAGGTTGATCACCCAGAAGGGGAACACCGGGACCAGCCGGAGCGCCAGCAGGTAGAAAGCGCCGTCCTTCTCGACGCCTCGGTTGATGCTTTCCAGCCGTTTACGGAAGCGCTTCTGGACGGCATCGCGGAAGAGGAAACGGGCGGCCAGGAAGACCAGCGTTGCGCCGATGGTGCTGGCGAAGGAGACGGCCACCGTGCCGGCCAATACACCGAACAGTGCGCCGCCGGCGAGGGTGAGCACTGCCGCCCCGGGCACCGACAGCGCGGCCATGACGATATAGATGCCCATGTAGACGGCAAGGGCCAGCAGCAGGTGCTCCTGCGTCCAGGCGAGCAGGGCGTCGCGCTGCTCGCGAAGCGTCGCCAGATTCAGGTATTGCTGCAGGTCGAAAACGAAGAACGCCGCCAGGGCGAGAACGAATGCCGCGGCCACGGTCAGTCGAAGGACCAGTCTGGAGCTCATGAAAGACAAACCTGCTCGAAAAAACAGGAGGTCAGCATAACCCTTGCGCCGTTGACGGCGAATGACCCCGGTTACGGCTTCCGGCCCAGGGTGATGCGCTCGATCCGCGCCAGGTCGAGGCGGGAAGAGATGTCCCTGAAGCCGGTACTTCGGAACAGCTCGCGTACGTCGGCCGCCTGATCATGGCCGTGTTCGACCAGCAGCCAGCCGCCGCGCTCGAGGCGGTCGAACGCAGCCGGCGCCAGCCTGCGAATGACCTCGAGCCCGTCGGGGCCACCGGCCAGCGCAGCGATCGGCTCGAAGCGCAGGTCGCCTTGCTTCAGGTGCGGGTCGACCTCGGCCACGTAGGGCGGGTTGGAGACGATCAGGTCGAAGCAGCGGTCGACCACCGGCGCCAGCAGGTCGCCCGGCAAGAGCTCGACGCGGGCCAGCACCAGCCGCTCGCGGTTGGCGCTGGCCACGGCGAGCGCCTCGACGGAGCGCTCGATGCCCGTGACGCGCCAGGCGGGACGTTCGGCCGCAAGGGTGAGTGCGATGCAGCCCGAACCCGTGCCGACGTCGCAGACGCGGGCCTTGTCGGGCAGCTCCAGCGAGAGGGCGACCTCGACCAGCAACTCGGTTTCGGGGCGGGGAATCAGGACGTGTTCGTCGACGCTGAAATCCCGGCCGTAGAATTCGCGCAGGCCGCAGATCTGGGCGATCGGGCGTCCTTCCAGACGTTGGGCGACCAGCGCTTCGAAACGGGCCAGGGTGCCGTCGTCGAGGGGGTCGCCGTCGTGGGCGTAGAGCCAACTGCGGTCGCGGCCCAGGGCGTGGCAGGCGAGCAGGTCGGCCTCGAGACGGTCGCCGAGGAGACGGCGTGCCCGGGAGAGCGCTTGCCGAAGGGACTTTGGGGGATGGTCGTCCTTGTTCGTAGTCGATTGCATCAGGGTGCCTGACTCGCTTCGTGACGGAGCGCTCAAAGGTTGCCGATACGGGCTTGTGAAGGCTGTGTGACCGCGGCATGATACCGCCATGGCCCCTCGGCCCGGTCGTTTTTGCGGTTTTTCACCCGGATTCCGGCATGAAGCGGACCCGATGCCGATGGGCGAAAGGGGAATGATGGCCGATCCAGCGAGTCAAGTTCGAGTCGTGGGCGGCGCCGTGCTGGCGCTGCTGGTGCTGGTCTTTGCATTGCCGGCGCCGGCGGCGCAACTCAACCTCCATCACTACGATACGCGCGACGGTATTCCGCAGATCCAGGTCAGCGGCGTTCACCAGGATGCCAGGGGTTATCTCTGGGTCGGCACCTACGGCGGCCTGGCGCGGTACAACGGCAACCGGTTCAGTGTCTTTCGCGGCGAGAGCGGGCTTTCGACCAGCTACATCACCGTAGTGGATTCCTCACCGGACGGGACGGTATGGGTCGGAACCGCCAGAGGCGTCTGTTGGCAAGCCGGGCCGGGGTTTCGGTGCGCCAATCCCCCGGGGACCGACCAGCTCATGGTCAACGATGTCCTGGTCGGAGCCGATGAAGTCTGGGTGGCCGCCGACGAAGGCATCTTCCGCTTCGTTGACGAGGCGCTCGAACCGATCGAGTCCTGGTCGACCGGTCGGAGCGCCGGCGCCGTTCACTCCCTGGCCTTCGATGATCGGGGCCGCGTCTGGGTGGCGGCCCAGTCGGGTTTGTTCCGGCTCTCGTCTGGTGGACCCGTCGAGGTTTCCCTTCCGTCGGAGTATCCCGCCGTTTACGACCTCGAGTTCCACGACGGCCGGGTCTGGGCCGGAACCGGGGGGCAGCTCTTCGCCGTGGAGCCTCAAAGCGGGGCGGTCGCCGAACACGGGGTGCCGCTGCCCGAGAAGACGCGCATCAACGATATCGAATTCGATCGCGACGGCAGGTTGTGGCTGGCGACTCCCGAGGGCCTCGTGCGGGGCTTGCCGGGCAAGCTGGAGAGACTGACGACGGCGGAAGGCCTGCCGAACAATCGCATGCTCGGCGTCACGCAGGATCGCGAGGGTCTCGTCTGGGTGGCGACCGACCAGGGTCTGGTGAAGATCCTGCCCGGTCCCTTCGAGGGGTATTCGGCCGACAGCGGCCTGCTGGCCTCTTTCGTCAGAACCATCAACGAGGATGATCGTCAGCGATTGTGGCTCGGCACCCGCGAAGGTCTGCAGATCGTCCCGCGGGTGGATGGTCGCTGGGACTTCGAGGCGTCCTCCACGATCCTCCGCGAAGACGGCCTGCCGGACAACCGGGTCTACAGCATTGCATTCGGCGCGCCCGGGACGGCCTGGATCGCCACCGCGCAGGGCGTGGTTCGCTGGCAGCGGGGGCGCGGCGTGACCGAATTGATCGATCGCTCCAGCGGGCTGCCCGAGCAGGAAGTGCATGCCGTGTTCATCGATCGTCACGGCCGCCTCTGGATCGGCAGTACACAGGGCATCCGGTACCGCGAAGACGGCGAACTGAGGGCGCCCGATCACGCGGTTCTGGCCGGCGCCTTTGCCCTGCGCATTCGCGAGGACGAGGCTGGAAGGTTGTGGTTCTCCACGCTGCGCGACGGCCTGCTGGTGCTCGAGCCCGAAGGTACATTGAAGCAGTACCGGGGCGGGGAAGGCCTGACCGACGAGATGCTCTGGGACCTGGCGCCTTCGGCCGACGGTTCGATGTGGGTTGGCAGCAACGGCGATGGAATCTTCCGGGTCTGGCCCGACGGGCGCATCGAGCAGTTCACGACCGAGGATGGGCTCGCCGACAATTCGGTCTGGCAGGTGCTCGAGGACGACGAGGGACGGGTGTGGGCGTACACCAATCGCGGCCTGTCGCGCATGAGCGACGGCGAGTTCGTCAACTACACCGAGCGAGACGGGCTGCTGCACCTGGAAGGCGGAGCCACCGGTGCTTTCCAGAGCAGCGACGGCCTGCTGTGGTTCGCCTCCGCCGACGGGTTGATGCGCTACGAAGCCGAGCGGGAGTACCGCAACACCTTGCCGCCGCCGGTCGTGATCGAATCGGCCAGGCTCGATCGTGAAGCCGTGGCGCCGGGTGAGCGGCTTCCCTACCGTTCAGGCAGCCTGGCCTTCCGCTTCGCCGGGCTGAGCTTCCAGGACGAAGCGGCCGTAAGATTCCGGTATCGCCTGGTAGGCGCCACCAATCGCTGGTCGGAGCCGACCGACAGCCACCAGGTCACTTACGCCAACCTCGGCCACGGCGACTACGTTTTCGAAGCCAAGGCGGCCAATCCCGACGGGGTGTGGACCCTGGAGCCCGCTCGCTTTCCGTTCCGGGTCGCTACCCCATTCTGGGCCAGCCCTTGGTTTCTGGCGACTGCATTGCTGGCCCTGCTGTTTCTGGTCTGGTCGGGAGTGCATCTTCGCCTGCGTCGTATCGAGGCGACACGCAAGCGTTTGCAGCGCATCGTCAAGCAGCGCACAGCCGAGCTCAGCGAGGCCAACCGGCGCTTGCGGCGCACCGCGCGCACCGACCCGCTCACCGGCCTGCCCAACCGGCGCTATCTTTTCGATCGTATTGGCGAGGATGTCGCGCGAAGTCGCCGTGCGCACTACAACGGTTCGGCTTCCAACGCCGACGTCGCCTTCATGATGATCGACCTCGACGACTTCAAGCGGATCAACGACGAGTACGGTCACGATGCCGGCGACAGCGTGCTCTTGGCGTTCAGCAAGGTCTTGTCGAGCCGCCTGCGTGAAAGCGACTACATGATTCGCTGGGGCGGCGAGGAATTCATGGTCGTGGCTTGCGAGACCGAGGCGGCAGAAGCCCACCAGATCGCCGAGAGGCTCTTGCAAGCGGTTCGCGATGCCCGGTTCTCGGTCGGCGAGGGGGCCGAGTCCATTGCGGTGACCTGTTCGGCGGGAATCGCCTGTTACCCCTTTGGCGAGCCGATCGACGCGCTTGACTGGGAGCGGGTAGTCAAGCTCGCCGATGCGGCGGTCTACCAGGCCAAGGCCGAGGGCCGCGATTGCTGGGTCCAGCTCGCGCCCGGAGAGCGCTTTGAAGCGGCCGACGGCGAGGCCTTCGTGCAATCGGTCAAGGCCGATGCCGAGGCGCTGGTCGAGCGCGGTATGCTTCGCTGCCTGCGAGGACGTTGATGAAGGGATGAGGCTGTATGGATGGTGGCCGGGGACGGAACCGAAGGTCGCTGACCTTGCGTCAGCCATCTAACCGCCGCGCGAAGCGCGAGAGGCGGTTCGGTGGAACGCTTGATCCGGAGGCTTTGCGAGTGAAGCTGTGAGGATGGTGGCCGGGGACGGAACCGAAGGTCGCTGACCTTGCGTCAGCCATCTAACCGCCGCGCGAAGCGCGAGAGGCGGTTCGGTGGAACGCTTGATCCGGAGGCTTTTCGAGTGAAGCTGTGAGGATGGTGGCCGGGGACGGAATCGAACCGCCGACACGGGGATTTTCAATCCCCTGCTCTACCAACTGAGCTACCCGGCCTTGCCGTTTCTGGCTGCTCCCGGCCCGTGGCCGGGAAGCCGCACATTAAACCTTTTTCGGGCTCCGAAGTCAACCGCAATCGGACGGCACTTTTCGCCATTTCCGGCGTCCATAAGCACAGAACTCAACCGAGGAGGCAAAACCATGCGCAAGTTCATGCTGATTCTCCTGCCGCTTTTCATCGCCGCCTGCGCCGCTTCGGGCGAGCAGCGCGACAAGTTCGATGAAATGGCCGTCTACGACCGCCACGCCGGCGCCACGCAGAGTTGGGTTCGCTACACCAGCATCCGCAACTGGTACGCCGTCGGGTTCCATTCCGTGGTCTTCGAAATGGACCGGAACCGGCACTACCTGGTGGAGCTGATCGGCCCCTGCGATCTCGACCTCGACAGCGCCATCGCGATGCGGCTCGTCAACACCAGGCGCAACGTGCTGAGCGAGTTCGATCGGGTGGTCGTCGGCGGCCAGCAGTGCCAGATTCAGTCGATCCGCCGGCTCGATCTCGAGGCGGTGCAGGCCGAACTCGAAGACAAGGACCGGTCGCTGCCGGACGGGCAGGGCAGCCTTGAAACCGAAACGGATCAGTCCTCGGGCGGAACGTAACCTTCCGCCTCGTCGACTTCACCGCCGAAGAGAAACGCCTCGGCCTGCTCCTCGAGATACTTGCGATGTTCGGGGTCGATCGGGCTGAGGCGTTTTTCGTTGATCAACATCGTCTGGTGCTGCAGCCACTTCTGCCACGCTTCCCTGGAAATGTTGTCGTAGATGCGTTGCCCCAGCTCGCCGGGAAGCGGCGGGCGTGGCAGGCCTTCGGCCTCGCGTTCTAGATATTGGCAGTGGACCGTTCGTTCGCTCATTGCGGCAATTCCTCCGAAACGGTGTGAATGATAACCGGGTCGCTTCGGCTCAGTCCGACCGAAGTCGTTCCACGACGCGGCGGACGGGCTGGGGCAGACCGCTTTCCAGGGCCTTTTCCGCGCTCAGCCAGCGCCGGTCTTCACGATCGGCCACGAGCGACCCGGATTCGACGCGGATTCGCTCGAAACGGATGTCGAGCGTGAAGTGGGTGAACTGGTGGCGAACGGGTGCCGGCGAGGCGAGGGCTTCGCCGCGGGGCAGGCACTCGAACTCCCCGCGTTCGGGCAAGGACCACAGGCCGCCCCAGATGCCGGCCGGCGGGCGCCGCTGCAGGAGTATCCGGCCTTGTTCGTTCTCGAGGATGAGCAGGGTCGCATCACGTCTCGGTCGCACCCGCCGTGGCTTCGCCCCGGGCAGCTCATCGACGCGATCGGTCCGCCGGGCGACGCAATCCTGTGCCACGGGACAGGCGCTGCAGCTTGGGTTTCGCGGCGTGCACACGGTTGCCCCCAGGTCCATGACCGCCTGCGTGTAGTCCCGCGCGCGGTTGCTTGGCGTGCGCAGTTCGGCTTCGGCCCACAGTTTCTTCAGCACCGCGGCCCTGCCCGGCCAGCCCTCGATGCCCGCGTGTCGGGCGAGCACGCGCTTGACGTTGCCGTCAAGGATCGGCGCGCGCCGGTCATGGGCCTGGGCGACGATGGCGTTGGCGGTCGAGCGTCCGATGCCGGGCAGGGCCTCGAGCGCGTCGGCATCGACGGGAACTTCGCTGCCGTGGTCGCTCACGCAGCGCTTTGCCGCGGCGTGGAGATTGCGGGCGCGGGCATAGTAGCCCAGGCCGGACCAGTTGGAGAGCACCTCGTCGATATCGGCCGCCGCCAGGCTGTCCAGGTTCGGAAACGAGGCCATGAAGCGCTCGAAATAGGGTACGACCGTCGCGACCTGGGTCTGCTGCAACATGATCTCGGCGATCCACACGCGGTAGGGCGTGCGGTTTTCCTGCCAGGGGAGGTCGTGGCGGCCGTTGCGCTCCCACCAATCGAGTAGTCGGTCGGCG
>JAASTB010000088.1 GCA_021767625.1 Wenzhouxiangella sp. | reverse complement strand
CTTTCCGACCCCTCCGAACCGTAGCCGGTCTGTGCTAATCTCCCGCCAGAACCAACCCCCGGAGTCGACTGGTCCGTGTCCGCCATGATGTCACCCGCCTGGTCTTCGCGACTGGCCTTGTTGAGCAGCGCGCTATTGGCGCTGGCGGTGGTCTGGCTGCTGGTGCGAGCGCTGTGGCTGGTGCTCGGGGGCGTCTCGGTATCCTCGGCGCCGGCGCTGGCCGTACCCGAAGTTTCCGAAATCGGCGGCGCCAGCGGCGAGTTCCGCTGGAATCTGTTCGGTCGTTCCGCGTCGCCGGCAGTGAGGCTCCAGCCGGTTCCGGTTTCCGACAGCCGCCTGCGCCTGAAGGGCGTCATGACCGGCGAGCGCGGCTACGCGATCATTTCGGTCAGCGGCTCGGGCGAAGACGTCTACCGCGTCGGTGACGACTTGCCCGGCGGCGGTGAAGTCGAGGCCATCGAATCGCGCCGCGTCATCATCCTTCGCAACGGCCGCCGCGAAACCCTGGCGCTGGACCCCAATGCCGTCTCCGGCGGTCGCTCGTCCGGCCGTCCGGCCCGGGATCAAGCGGTGGCCGAAGAGCCTTCGCGGCAATTGCCGGGCATCCGGGGCCTCAACGCGCCGGCCGGCGCCAGCGTGGCGTCGCTGCCCGATGCCGCTCGCTCGCTCGGGCTCGACGCCGGCGCGCTGGCCCAGTCCATTTCGGCCATGCCCGTGGCCGGAGGCGGATTCCGGGTGCGGCCCGGACGGGACGCGCGCCTGTTCCAGGAGCTGGGTCTTCAGGTCAACGACGTGGTCTTGGCGGTCAACGGGCAGCCGCTGGAGACCGCGCAGGGAGTGCAGCGATTGTTCGCCGACGTGCTGTCGCGCGGAGAGGTCGCCATAACCGTGCGACGCGGCGGTCGCGAGATGACGCTGCGACCCGATCTCGAGCAAATCATGGGGAGTCTGCAATCACGATGATCAAACAACTTCGACTGGCCGCCGTCCTGCTGCTGTTGCTGCCGCTGTCGGCCCCGGCGCAGGAAGCGGCCGATGAGAACGGGCACGTGCTCAATTTCAAGGACGCCGATATTCGAGCGCTGATCACCGCCGTGGCCGACATGACGGGGCGCTCGATCATCGTCGACCCGCAGGTGACCGGTCAGGTGACGGTGATTTCCTCGCAGTCACTGGACGAAGACGAAGTCTGGGATGTGTTCCAGTCCATCCTGCGCGTGCACGGCTACGCCGCGGTGGGCGACGAGCAGACCGTTCGCGTCGTGCCCGACGTCAATGCCCGCCAGGACGGTCGCGTGCCGGTCGACGATATGCGCGGCGGCGGGGACGAGCCGGTCACACGGATCATGCAGCTCGAGCATGTGGATGCCGCCGAAGTGTCGCAGCTGCTGCGACAGTTGCTCCCCCAGTCGGCCTACATGGTGCACCACGAAAGCTCCAACAGCCTGATCATCAGCGACCGGGCCAGCAACATTCGCCGCATCGAGACGATCATCGAGCGTCTCGACGCGGCCATCGACCAGGAAGTCGAGGTCATCGCCCTGTCTCATGCCGACGCCGCCGAGGTGGTCGGCCTGATCAACCAGATCTACCCGGCCAATGGCGGCGCGCAGTCGGCGGTGGCCGACGAGCGCACCAACACCGTCGTGCTTTCCGGCGATCCGGCGCGTCGCCTGCGGCTTCGTACCCTGATCAGCCACCTCGACACGCCGCTGGAGTCCGAGGGCAGCACGCAGGTGATCTACCTGCGCTACGCCACGGCCGATACGCTGGTGCCTGTGCTAGAGGGCATGCTCGAGCTCGATGCCGAAGAGGGTGCGAAGGCGCGCATCCAGGCGCACGGGGAGACCAATGCGCTGGTCGTGACGGCACCGCCTTCGGTGTATCGCTCGATCGAGTCGGTCGTTGACCAGCTCGACGTGCGCCGCGCGCAGGTCCTGGTCGAGGCCATCATCGCCGAGGTCTCCATGGACACGAGCCGGGAACTGGGCATCCAGTGGCAGGCCTTCGAGTCGGGCGATTCCGGTTTCTTCGGCGGCACCAACTACCAGGGTGGCGGCAACAACATCCTCAACCTCTCGGCCGGCCTGGGCGGCGCCGGCGAGGAAGGCAACCTGCTCCTGCCCGGTCGCGGTCTCAACCTGGGCTATGTCGGCGGCACGACCAGCCTGCTCGGCGTGGAGCTGCTCGAGATCGGCGGCCTGGCCCGCGCGCTGGCCAGCGATTCGAACACCAATGTCCTGTCGACGCCGTCGGTCGTGACCCTCGACAATCACGAAGCGAGCATCAACGTGGGCCAGGAAGTGCCGTTCCTGTCGGGCAGCTATTCCACCCAGGGCGTGGCGACCGGGGAAGGGCAGGTCAATCCCTTCCAGACCATCAACCGCGAAGAGATCGGCGTGAAGCTCAACGTCACCCCGCACATCAACGAGGGCGATACGATCATGCTCGACATCTCGCAGGAAGTCTCGGACCTGGCGCCCTCGGCTGGAGCGGTGGACCTGATTACCAGCAAGCGCACGATATCCACCCGCGTGATGGTGCCCGATGGCTCGATGCTGGTGCTCGGCGGGCTGATCAGAGACGACTTGCAGGAAGGTCGCGAGGAAGTCCCGGGCCTGGGTCGCATTCCGCTGCTCGGCGAACTGTTCCGCTATCGCACGACGAGCAAGGTCAAGCGCAACCTGATGGTGTTCATCCGGCCGCAGATCCTGCACGACAAGGAACTGATGGACAGCGTCACGCGCTCGAAGTACACGCGTATCCGCGACCTCCAGCTCGACCAGCGCGAGGCGGTCGACGGCCTGAGCCGCAAGTCGCAGATGCCCCTGCTGCCCGAGCTCGAGGCGTTCATGCAGGCCGCTCCCGCCAACGCGGAAGACGCGGGCAGCGATGGCCGGTGATTTCCGGCCCGGTTACGGATTCGCGCGCAAGCGCGGGGTGGCGGTGGCCGGTCACGACGCCGGCGGCCGTACCCGGCTGGTCGTGCGCGAACCGGTCGACGTGGTCGCAGTACAGGAAGTGCGTCGCCGCCTCGACGGGCCGGTGCAGGTCGAACGCCTGCCGGCGGCCGATTTCGATCGACTGATCACCGAAATCTACGAGGCCGACGACGCCGCGGCGCGTCACGCCGCCGAGGATCTCGGCGAGGACCTGGATCTCTCCCGGCTGGCCGAGGACCTGCCCGAGCCGGCCGACCTGCTGGAGTCCGAGGACGACGCGCCGATCATCCGCCTGATCAACGGCGTACTTACCCAGGCTATCCGCGAGGGCGCCTCCGACATCCATCTCGAACCCTTCGAGGAGCGCCTGTCCATCCGCTTCCGCGTCGACGGCGTGTTGCGCGAGGTGATGACGCCGGCGCGTGGCCTGGCGGGGTTGATCGTCTCGCGCATCAAGGTCATGGCACGGCTCGACATTGCCGAAAAGCGCGTGCCGCAGGACGGCCGCATCGGCCTGCGCATTGCCGGCCGGCCCGTCGACGTGCGCGTTTCGACCCTGCCGTCGAATCACGGCGAGCGCGTGGTGCTGCGCCTGCTCGACAAGCAGGCCGGCCGCCTCGACCTGGCCGAACTGGGCATGGACGAGGCCACGCGTGATCGCATGGAGACGCTGATCGAGCGCCCGCACGGCATCCTGCTGGTCACCGGGCCGACCGGCTCGGGCAAGTCGACCACCCTTTACGCCGCACTCATGCGGCTCAACGATCGCAGCCGCAACATCATGACGGTCGAGGATCCCATCGAGTACGACCTCGACGGCATCGGCCAGACCCAGGTCAACCCCAAGGTCGACCTGACCTTCGCCCGCGGCCTGCGCGCGATCCTTCGCCAGGATCCCGACGTGGTGATGGTCGGCGAGATTCGCGACCTGGAGACGGCCCGCATCGCGGTGCAGGCCAGCCTGACCGGCCACCTCGTTCTCTCGACCCTGCATACGAACACCGCCGTGGGTGCGATCCCGCGCCTGGTCGACATGGGCGTGGAGCCTTTCCTGCTGGCATCCAGCCTGATCGGCGTGCTGGCCCAGCGCCTGGTGCGCGTCCTCGATCCGGCCGCTCGCGAGGCCTACACGCTGGATGCCGCGGAACTGCAGCGCCTGGGCGTGCGAACCGGGGACAGTGCCACGCTTTACCGGCCGCGCGCCGACCTGCCGGCGGACCAGTCCGGCTACCACGGCCGCACCGGTATCTACGAGCTGGTGCCCGTCAACGAGGCGATGCGCGGGCTGATCCACGACGGGGCTGCCGAACAGGCCCTGGAAAACCTGGCCCGCGAACTGGCGCCCTCGATCTTCGAGGACGGCTGGCGGAAAGCGTTGGCGGGCACGACCAGCCTGGAAGAAGTGTTGCGGGTGACGAGGACGGCTTGATGACTGGGGTTCGGTGTTCGGTGTTCGGGGTTCCGGAAAACAGGTGGCTTCTCTGGAATAGTCGCCAGCGCGATGGCTGTGGCGTAGCGATAGACGTGATCGCATGCGGCCGATCGAGGACCGCCCGGAACCCGGAACCCGGAACCCCGAACCCGGTGTTTTAGATGCAAGCATTCGAATACCAGGCGCTGACCGACAAGGGTGTGACCACGCGCGGTGTGGTGCAGGCCGACAGTGCGCGGGCGGCCCGTTCGCAGTTGCGCGAGCGCGGCCTGGTGCCGCTGGAGGTCCACGGCGTCGAAGCGGCTCAGCGGCGCGGCGGTGCCGGCCTGGGAGGGCAGGGGCGCGAGCGCGCGCTGCTGCTGCGCCAGATGAGCACGCTGCTGACCGCGGGGCTGCCCCTGGAAGAAGTGCTTTCGGTACTCGTAGAGCAGGCCGACCAGTCGCGCTCGCGCAGACAGCTCGGCGCCATCCGGGCGCGGGTCATGGAAGGCCAAAGCCTGTCGGCCGCCATGGCCGAGCAGCCGCGCCTGTTTCCGCCGCTCTACAGCGCTTCGGTCGCGGCCGGCGAGCGCGCGGGCGCCCTCGACGGCGTACTCGAGCGGTTGGCCAGCTTCGCGGAGCAGCGCGAGGAGATGCGGCGAAGCTTCTCGCTGGCTCTCGTCTACCCGGTCGTGTTGACGGTCATCGCCATCGCCGTGGTCACCGGCCTGGTCGGTTTCGTGGTGCCGCGGGTGGTGGGCGTGTTCGAGCAGGCCTCGCGGGAGCTGCCCCTGCTGACCCGCAGCCTGCTCGGGCTGTCGGAGTTCATCGGCAGTTGGGGCTGGCTCGTGCTGATCGTGATCGCGGCCGTGGCCTTCGCTGCGCTGGTCGCCCTGAGGCAGCCCGCCGCCAGAATGGCCTTCGATTCCTGGCTGCTGAGCGTTCCGGTGTTCGGCCGACTGGCGCGCTCGCGAGAAACCGCCACCCTGACCCGAACCCTGGCCATCCTTTCCGCCAGTGCCGTGCCGCTCGTTGACGCCTTGCGCGTGGCCGGCGAGGTGATTGCCAACCGGCGAATCCGTGCGGACGTTGCCGCGGCGGCCGCGCAGGTGCGCGAGGGTGTTTCGCTGACGCGCGCCCTGGGACAGTTCGACTGGCTGCCGCCGATGGCGCGACGCCTGCTGGCCGGCGGCGAGAGAAGCGGCGAACTCGCGCCCATGCTCGAGCAGGCCGCCCGGCTGCAGGAGCGCGAACTCCAGGCGGCCAGCCAGCTGCTGCTGGCCGTGTTGCAGCCCGTGCTCATCCTTGTCGTGGGCCTGGTGGTGTTGTACATCGTGCTCGCCATCATGCTGCCGATCATGTCCATGAGCCAGTTGCTTTCCTGAGGCCGCTGATGGGTGGATCCGAACACATGGTCCGGTTCGAGCAGGTGGCCAAGCGTTATCCCGGGGGCATCCAGGCCCTCGGCGAGGTCAGCTTCGACCTGGCGCGCGGCGAGATGGTGTTCCTGACGGGGCATTCCGGGGCAGGCAAGTCGACCCTGCTCAAGCTCATCGCCCTGCTCGAGCGCCCCAGCCGCGGGCGGGTCCTTTTCGACGGCCGCAACGTCGGCCGGATTTCCCGGCGCCAGATACCCTGGCTCCGGCGCCAGATCGGCATCGTGTTCCAGGATCACTCCCTGCTCAGCGACCGGCGCGTGTTCGACAACGTGGCGCTGCCGCTGGTCATCGCCGGCGTCGCCTATCCGGATATCCGCAAGCGCGTGCGTGCCGCGCTCGACAAGGTGGGGCTGCTCGAGAAAGAGCGCATGTATCCGCCCATGCTCTCGGGCGGGCAGCAGCAGCGGGTGGGCATCGCGCGGGCCATCGTGGCCAAGCCGCCGTTGCTGCTCGCCGACGAGCCCACGGGCAATCTCGACCCCGAGCTTTCGGCGGATCTGATGCAGTTCTTCGTGTCTCTCAACGAGTTGGGCACCACGGTGCTCATCGCCAGCCACGATCTCGACCTGATTCGCCGGCTGCAGCGCCGGGTCCTGGTGCTCAAGGACGGAACCCTGGCCGACGATGTGCCGGCCCGTCAGGTGGCGGCGCCGTGAGTCGGCGGGCGGGCTCCCAGTCCGGCGGCGTGCCCTGGCCGGGCGGTGTCCGCGCCTGGGCGCGGCGGCACGCCTACAGCCTGCTGTCCTCGCTCGGTGCGCTCGTGCGTCATCCGCTGGCCACGCTCATGACCGTGGTGGTGCTGGCCATCACGCTGAGCCTGCCGACCGGTCTGTACATGACGCTCGACAATGCCGAGCGGATCAGCGACGGCTGGGAGCGCCTCGATACCGTGTCGGTCTTCCTGGACGTCGAGATCGCCGAGCGGGAGGCCGTGCAGCTGGCCTCCCTGCTGAGCACCTGGCCGGGAATCATCGCCGTCGATCCGATCAGTCCGCAGGCGGGCATGGCGGAACTGACCGGGCGCCTGCAGCTCGACGACGTGTCCGAGCGCATCGACGCCAACCCGCTGCCCTGGGTACTGGAGGTTACGCCGGCCGGCGGTCAGGACATCGAAACGCTCTCGGGCCGACTGCGCGGCGCCGAGGGGGTCGACCAGGTGGTGGTGGACCTGCAGTGGCTGGAGCGCCTGGGTGCCATCCTGGCGCTGCTCGAGCGGCTCGCGATCCTCCTCGGCGTGCTGTTTGCAGTTGCGGTGGCTTTCGTCATCGGCAACACCATTCGCATGGACATCCACAATCGCCGCGAGGAAATCCGCGTGCTGGCGCTGGTCGGCGCCACCGACGGATTCGTGCGGCGGCCTTTCCTCTACTCGGGGTTCTGGTACGGCCTGGCCGGCGGCCTGGCGGCCTGGCTGGTCGTCGAGCTCAGCCTGTTCGTGCTTTCCGGCCCGGTCGGGCGGCTCAGCGGCACCTACGCCAGCGATTTCACGCTGGCCTCGCCGCCGTGGCAGGTGGTCGCCACGCTGGTGCTGGGCAGTGGTATTCTGGGCGTTCTGGGAGCCTGGCTGGCAGTGGGCAGGCACCTCAGGGCCATCCATCCGTCCTGAATCATTGCCCGATAACGACCTCATTGGCAAAACCGGTTGACTTGTCGATCGGGATCGGACAAAATTGCGGGCTTCGTCTGGAAAGTCGGGTCGTCGGATTGTCCGATCGAGCAAGATGAACGGATTTCCGGAGGGGTACTCAAGCGGTCAACGAGGGCAGACTGTAAATCTGCTGGCTTAGCCTTCGCAGGTTCGAATCCTGCCCCCTCCACCAGATTTCGAGGTTTGGAAGCAGTCGGTTTTTCCGAGCGGGTGTAGTTCAACGGTAGAACCTCAGCCTTCCAAGCTGATGATGTCGGTTCGATTCCGATCACCCGCTCCAGCTTTTTGTTAGAGCGCCCACGTAGCTCAGGCGGTAGAGCACTCCCTTGGTAAGGGAGAGGTCACTGGTTCAAGTCCAGTCGTGGGCACCACGATCATCGACAACTGGAAAGCAAAACAAAACGGAGTTTTGAGGCATGTCCAAGGCAAAGTTTGAACGCACCAAGCCGCACGTCAACGTGGGCACGATCGGTCACGTTGACCACGGCAAGACGACGCTGACGGCGGCGCTCACGAAGGTGTGCGCGGAAGCGCGTGGTG
>JAASTB010000087.1 GCA_021767625.1 Wenzhouxiangella sp. | reverse complement strand
CATCGTCGGACTTGACGGTGAGCATTTCCTGCAGCGTGTACGCCGCGCCGTAGGCCTCCAGCGCCCAGACCTCCATCTCGCCGAATCGCTGGCCGCCGAACTGGGCCTTGCCGCCCAGGGGCTGCTGGGTCACCAGCGAGTACGGACCGGTCGAACGGGCGTGCATCTTGTCGTCGACCAGGTGGTTGAGCTTGAGCATGTACATGTAGCCGACCGTGACGGGGCGATCGAACGGATTGCCCGTGCGCCCGTCGTAGAGCGTCATCTGGCCCGTCTCGGGCATGTCGCCCATCTTCAGCAGCTTCTTGATCTCATCCTCGTCGGCACCGTCGAAGACCGGAGTGGCCATCGGGACGCCGCCCTTGAGGTTGCCGGCCATTTCCATGACCTCGCCTTCGCTGAACTGCTTCATGTCCACACGACCGTCCTGGTCGGAGTTGTAGATCTCTCCCAGGAACTTGCGGACCTTCTCGGCCTTTTCATTGGCCTCGAGCATCTTCTCGATCTTGCGGCCGAGGCCGCGAGCAGCCAGGCCCAGGTGCGTTTCGAGCACCTGACCGATGTTCATGCGCGAGGGCACACCCAGCGGGTTGAGCACGAGATCGACCGGGGTACCGTCTTCCATGAACGGCATGTCCTCGGTCGGGACGATGGTCGAGATCACGCCCTTGTTACCGTGGCGGCCGGCCATCTTGTCACCGGGTTGCATGCGGCGCTTGACGGCCAGGTAGACCTTGACCATCTTGAGCACCGCCGGCGCGAGTTCGTCGCCGCGGGTGATCTTTTCCTTCTTCTCTTCGAAGCGCTTGTCGAAGGCCTTGCGCTGCGCCTCGATCTGGCGCGCGGCGCGCTCGAGCGTTTCCTGCGCTTCCTCGTTGCGCATGCGCAGCTTGAACCAGTCGTCGCGCTTGAGCTCATTGAGATACGCGTCCGTGACCTTGGCGCCCTTCTTCAGGCCCGACGGCCCCTTGTCGGCCACCTTGCCGACCAGCACGGACTCGAGGCGCGCGAAGATGGCGTCTTCCATGATCCGGAGCTGATCGTCGAGGTCCTTGCGGACCTGCCGGATTTCCTCCTTCTCGATGGCGATGGCCCGGGCGTCCTTCTCGACACCCTCGCGGGTGAAGACCTGCACGTCGATGACGGTGCCGTCCATGCCGGTGGGAACTCGCAGGGACGTGTCCTTCACGTCGGACGCCTTCTCGCCGAAGATCGCGCGCAACAGCTTCTCTTCCGGGGTCAGCTGCGCCTCGCCCTTGGGCGTGACCTTGCCGACCAGGATGTCGCCGGCCTTGACCTCGGCACCGATGTAGACGATGCCCGACTCGTCAAGCTTGGCAAGCGTCGACTCGCCGACATTCGGGATGTCGGACGAGATCTCTTCCGAGCCGAGCTTGGTGTCGCGGGCCACACAGGTGAGCTCCTCGATGTGAATCGAGGTGAAGCGGTCTTCCTCGACCACGCGCTCGGAAATGAGGATGGAGTCCTCGAAGTTGTAGCCGTTCCAGGGCATGAAAGCGCAGAGCATGTTCTGGCCCAGCGCCAGTTCACCCAGGTCGGTCGACGGCCCGTCGGCCAGCACGTCCTTCTTCTCGACCTTGTCGCCCACCTTCACCAGCGGACGCTGGTTCATGCAGGTGTTCTGGTTCGAGCGCTCGTACTTGACCAGGTTGTAGATATCGACTCCGGGATCGTTCTCGCCCACTTCGTCGTCGTTGGCCCGGACCACGATCCGGCCCGCGTCGACCTGGTCGACCACCCCGCCGCGCTTGGCTACGGTAGTCACGCCCGAATCGGTCGCCACAGCGCGTTCCATACCGGTGCCGACCAGCGGCTTGTCCACCCGCAGGGTCGGAACGGCCTGGCGCTGCATGTTCGAACCCATAAGGGCTCGGTTGGCGTCGTCGTGCTCCAGGAACGGGACCAGCGAGGCGGCCACCGAGACGATCTGGCGCGGCGAGACGTCCATGTAGTCGATCTCGTCGGGACGCTTGAGCGTGAACTCGCCCTGGTAACGACAGGGAATCAACTCGTCCTTGAACTTCTTGTTCTTGTCCAGGTCGGCGTTGGCCTGGGCGATCACGTACTCGCCTTCCTCGATGGCCGACAGGTATTCCACCTCGTCGCCCACCTTGCCGCCGGCGACCTTCCGGTAGGCGGTTTCGAGGAAACCGTACTGGTTGGTGCGGGCGTAGCAGGCCAGCGAGTTGATCAGGCCGATGTTCGGGCCTTCCGGCGTTTCAATCGGACACAGGCGGCCGTAGTGCGTCGGGTGCACGTCGCGCACTTCGAAGCCGGCGCGCTCGCGCGTGAGGCCGCCCGGGCCGAGCGCGGAGACGCGGCGCTTGTGGGTGACTTCCGACAGCGGGTTGTTCTGGTCCATGAACTGCGACAGCTGCGAGGAGCCGAAGAATTCCTTGATCGCGGCCGCCACCGGCTTGGCATTGATCAGGTCCTGCGGCGAGGAGCCTTCGCTTTCGACGGTCGTCAGGCGCTCGCGCACGACGCGCTCGACGCGCACCAGACCGATGCGGAAGGCGTTCTCCGCCATCTCGCCGACCGAGCGGACTCGGCGGTTGCCGAGGTGATCGATGTCGTCGACCGTGCCGTTACCGTTACGGATATCGATGAGCACCCGCAGGACTTCGAGAATGTCGTCGCGATCGAGCACGCCCGGACCTTCGATCTCCTTGCGGCCCACGCGGCGGTTGAACTTCATCCGCCCGACGGCCGACAAGTCGTAACGATCGGAGGTGAAGAACAGGTTCTGGAACAGGTTCTGCGCCGCTTCCTTCGTCGGCGGCTCGCCCGGGCGCATCATCTTGTAGATTTCCCACAACGCTTCCAGTTCGCTGCTGGTGGGATCGATACGCAGGGTGTTGGAAATGTAAGGGCCCTGGTCGAGATCGTTGACGTAGAGCACGTCGAACTTCTTGACCTTGGCTTCGCGCATGGCCTCGAGGGCTTCCTCGGTGATTTCGTCGTTGGCCTTGGCGACCAGCTCTCCGGAATCGGTATCGACGATATCGTGCGCGAGGATCTTGCCGATGAGGTAGTCGTCGGGAACCTCGAGCGTCTTGACGCCCGCCTGCTCGATGAGCTTGACGTGACGCGCCGTGATCCGCTTGTCCTTCTCGACGATGACCTTGCCGTCGCCGTCGACGATGTCGAACAGGGCCGACTCGCCGCGCAGGCGCTGGGGCACCAGGTCGATCTTGGCGTCGCCTTTGCGCAGGGTGACCTTCGTCTTGTCGAAGAAGTAGTCGAGCATTTCTTCTTCGGTCATGCCCAGCGCGCGCAGCAGGATCGTCACCGGCAGCTTCCGGCGGCGGTCAATGCGCGTGAAGATGCAGTCCTTGGGGTCGTACTCGAAGTCCAGCCACGAGCCGCGGTAGGGAATCACACGGGCGGAGTACAGGAGCTTGCCCGAAGAGTGGGTCTTCCCCTTGTCGTGGTCGTAGAACACGCCCGGCGAGCGGTGCATCTGGTTGACGATGACGCGCTCGGTGCCGTTGACAATGAACGTGCCGGTGTCGGTCATCAGCGGGAGGTCGCCCATGTAGACGTCCTGCTCCTTGACTTCCTTGACCCGCTTGTTCTTGGCCGGGCTGTCCTTGTCGTAGATGACCAGGCGAACCTTGACGCGCAGGGGCGCGGTGTAGCTCATTCCCCTGAGCTTGCATTCGGTCACGTCGAACTCGGGGTCGCCGAGCTCGTAGCTGACGTATTCCAGCGCGGCATTCCCCGAATAACTGGTAATCGGGAAAACCGAACTGAGCGCACCGTGCAGCCCCGACTCCTGTCGGTCGATCTCACCGACACCCAGCTGCAGGAACTGTTTGTAGGAGTCAATCTGGGTTGCCAGAAGAAACGGCACTTCGAGCACCTGAGGATGCTTGCCGAAATCCTTTCGAATACGCTTCTTTTCCGTGAAGGAGTAGCTCATGAGCGTCTTTCCCACCTGGTGTTGCGTCGGCCGGGACTTGTCATACAATGCTGCCGTGGCACCCGGTTACATCCCTGGGCAGCGACCACTTGCGTGGTACAAACGGGAACGGGCCGGGCACCTTTCAGGCACCCAGCCCTGCTTCCATCAATCAGCTGAATATGCGGAATGGTTACTTGACCTCGACGGTCGCACCCGCTTCTTCCAGCTGCTTCTTGATGTCTTCGGCTTCGTCCTTCTCCACGCCTTCCTTGACGGGAGCCGGAGCGCTTTCGACCAGTTCCTTGGCTTCCTTCAGACCCAGGCCCGTGATGCCACGGACGGCCTTGATGACGCCAACCTTGTTGTCGCCGAAGCTGGCGAGAACCACGTCGAATTCGGTCTGCTCTTCGGCAGCGGCGGCTTCGCCACCACCAGCAGCGGCACCGGCCACGGCCACGGGGGCAGCAGCGGACACGCCGAACTTTTCTTCCATGGCTTCGATGAGGTCGACAACCTCCATCACGCTCATTTCGGAAATGGTTTCGAGAATATCGTCTTTGGAAACGGCCATTTTCAGTTACTCCAAATAGGGTTTTGCTTGATAGTCAAAAAATGATTCAGGCAGCTTGCTTGCTGTCGCGAACCGCCGCGACCGTGCGAACCAGCTTGGTGTGCGGCTCGGCAAGGGTGCGGACAAACTTCTCGATCGGCGCCTTCATGACACCCATCAGCATGGCGATCGCCTGATCGCGCGTCGGTAGCTTGGCCAGTCGATCGAGCTCACTTGCATCGTGAAGCTCGGCCCCGACCGCCACAAGGCGTGCGACCAGCTTGTCGTTTTCCTTGGCATAGTCCTTGATGAGCCGCGCGGCGGCACCGGGATCTTCCATGGAAAACGCAAACAGCAGCGGGCCGACGAGGCCCTCGCTCATGCATTCAAAGTCCGTACCCTCAACGGCACGCTTGACCAGCGTGTTCTTGGCAACCTTCAGGTATACGCCTTCGCTGCGCGCTTTCTGGCGCAGTTCGGTCATATCGCTGACGGTCAACCCACGGTACTCGGCAGCGACTGCAGAGTGAGCAGACTTCGCCGCATCGGCGACTTCCGCCACCACTGCCTTCTTTTGCTCGAGTGTGAGCGCCATTGGCTACCTACCTCCGTTGAGGAAATCCAGCAGAGTCAACTCCACGAGGATTTCTCAGTTTCCAACCTCTCTCGAGGTCGTTTACCTTCCACAGCGTCGTCGCCGTGGTCCCTGGTGGCCGTTTCTCCCGCAATCGGGATAATCGGGCGACACCATCTGCGCGGGCGGCCCTTTCGGACCATTACCGCCGCCGGCTCATCACCGGCTTCGACCCGCGGTCTTGGACGGGCGCTCCCCCGAGGGGAAGCGAACGCCCGGAAGGAGGAAAGGCTTCAGGTTTCATGGTTCAGGTTTCAGGGGCGGGCTTTGGCTAAGCTCTGCGCTTGCCGACAGCCTTTCCAGATTCCTGACCTCGTCACCTGCTAACCATTCCTCCTCCAATTCTTTTCCTGAAACCTGAAACCTGAACCCTGAAACCTACGTCCAGCTTCAAACGCTCAGGCTGCTCGTGTCGACGCTCAGGCCCGGGCCCATCGTGGTCGACACGGCGATCTTGCGCAGATACTGGCCCTTGGCGGCCGGCGGCTTGGCCTTGACCAGCTCGCTGACCAGCGCCTGCAGGTTTTCGCGCAGCGCATTGACCTCGAAATCGGCCTTTCCGATCGTGCTGTGCACGATGCCGGCCTTGTCGATCCGGAACTGCACCTGGCCGGCCTTGGCGTTCTTGACCGCCGTTTCGACGTCCGTGGTGACCGTACCCACCTTGGGGTTCGGCATCAGGCCGCGCGGGCCCAGCACCTGGCCGAGCTTGCCGACGACACGCATGGCGTCCGGGGTGGCAATGCAGACATCGAAATCGATGGTGCCGCCCTTGATGGTCTCGGCCAGATCGTCCATGCCGACGATATCGGCACCGGCGGCCTCAGCCTTTTCGGCATTCTCGCCCTGGGCGAAAACGGCCACGCGGACGCTCTTGCCCGTACCGTGCGGCAGGACCAGCGCACCGCGGACCACCTGGTCCGACTTGCGCGGGTCGACGCCCAGGCGAACAGCCACGTCCACCGACTCGGTGAACTTGACCTTGCTCATCGACTTGAGCAGGTCCAAGGCTTCGTCCACGCCGTAGACCTTGCCCGGCTCGATCTGTTCGCGAATTGCGCGAATACGCTTCGACTTGGCCATCACTCGACTCCTTCCACGTTCAGGCCCATGCTGCGCGCACTGCCGGCGATGGTGCGCACGGCGGCGTCCATGTCGGCTGCCGTCAGGTCGGGCTCTTTCATCTTGGCGATCTCTTCCAGCTGCTCACGCGTGACCGTGCCCACCTTCTTGGTGTTCGGCTCACCCGAACCCTTCTGGATCTTGGCCGCCTTGCGCAGCAGCACCGCCGCCGGCGGAGTCTTGGTGACGAAACTGAAACTGCGGTCGTTGAAAACGGTGATCACGACCGGAATGGGCAGGCCCTGCTCCGTATCCTGGGTCTGGGCGTTGAACGCCTTGCAGAACTCCATGATATTGACGCCGTGCTGACCCAGAGCCGGGCCCACGGGCGGGCTCGGATTGGCCTGGCCGGCCGGCACCTGCAATTTGATGTAACCGGTGACTTTCTTAGCCATGTTGTACTATCTCCTCGGGTTCTGGCGCCGGGTCACGTAGGACCTTCGGCTCCCCGTTTGGTTCAAATGCCGGGGCTGCTTACCAGCCGCCGGTTCCTTGCCCCTCCTTCGGTTGGCGCGGTGCCGTCCGAAGGAGATCCCGGATCGGTGTCCGGGATCGAAAAGCTGCAGCGCGCAGCGCTACAGCTTTTCGACCTGATTGAAGTCCAGCTCCACGGGCGTGGATCGTCCGAAGATCGATACCGCCACTCGAAGCCGACTCTTTTCGTAGTTGATCTCTTCGACCACACCACTGAAATCGTTGAACGGGCCTTCGGTGACCCGGACCATCTCGCCGGGCTCGAAGAGCACCTTCGGCCGCGGCTTGTCGACGCCTTCCTGCACGCGCTGCAGGATCGCATCGGCCTCCGCCTTGCTGATCGGCGCGGGCCGGTCCTGGCGCCCGCCGATGAAGCCCATCACCTTGGGCACGTCCTTGACGAGGTGCCAGGTGTCGTCGTTCATTTCCATCTCCACGAGCACGTAGCCCGGGAAGAACTTGCGCTCGCTGCGCCGCTTGACGCCCTTGCGCATCTCGACCACCTCTTCGGTGGGAACGAGAATCTCGCCGAACATGTCTTCCATGCCCGCACGCTTGACGCGCTCCTCGAGGGAGCGCTTGACCGCCTTCTCGAAGCCCGAGTAGGCGTGCACGACGTACCACTGCTTGGCCATCAGCTGCCCCCGGCACCGATCAACTGGCGAATCACCCAGCCGAAGATCGTGTCGAGGATGAACAGCACGATGGAGGCGATGATCGTCAACACGATCACGACCAGCGTGGTCTGCACGGTCTCGCTACGCGTGGGCCAGACCACCTTGCGACGTTCGACGTCGGCCTCGCGCAGGAACGAGAAGAAATCCCGCCCGCGCGTGGTCTGGGCGATCACGAAGGCCGCGATCACGATCGCGACCAACAGTCCGACAGCCCGGATCGGCGTGATGACATCACCGGCGAACTGGTAGAAACCATAAAAACCGGCGGCCACGATGAGCAGCCCGATGGACCAGAACAGGTAGTCGCGTGCAGACGTCTTTTCAGCAGCCATTGAGTTGCCTTGCTTGATCGGTGGCAGGCGAGGAGGGACTCGAACCCCCAACCTGCGGTTTTGGAGACCGCTGCTCTGCCAGTTGAGCTACTCGCCTAAACTCTGTTTCGGAAGCTAGGGGGCGGCGCGCCGCCCCCTGGCAACGTCATCAATCGATAATCTTCGACACCACGCCGGCGCCCACGGTACGGCCGCCTTCGCGAATCGCGAAACGCAGGCCTTCTTCCATGGCGATCGGCGCGATCAGTTCCACCGTCATCTGCACGTTGTCGCCCGGCAT
>JAASTB010000086.1 GCA_021767625.1 Wenzhouxiangella sp. | reverse complement strand
TCGTGGTAGTAGAGCCGCTCGATCTTGCGCTGCGAGCTGTGCAGTTCGCTCAGATCGGTGATTACCGCCACGTAATGCGTCAATACGCCCTGCTCGTCGCTGACCGAGTTGATGCGGGTCAGCTGGGGATAGATGCTGCCGTCCTTGCGACGGTTCCACAATTCGCCCTGCCACCGCCCGCGCTCCTGCAGCGTCTTCCACATCCGCCGATAGAAGGAGCGGCCCTGCCGACCCGATTGGAGCAGGCGCGGATTGCGGCCGAGGACGTCCTGTTCGGCGTAGCCGGTGATTCGCGAGAAGGCCCGGTTGACGCCGACGATGCGGCTGTCCTGGTCGGTGATGATGATGCCTTCGCCGGTGTTCTCGAACACCGTGGCCGACAAACGAAGGCGCTCGATTCCCTTTCGCCTGAGCGTGATGTCGCGGGCGATGACGAGGATACCTTCGCGGCCTTCGTGCTCGATCGGCACCGAAGAGACTTCAACGTGGATGATGCTGCCGTCGGCGTGCAGCATGTCGACCTCCACGGGCGGCGCGCCGTCGCCGGTGTCGGCCATCTGCGAGATGCGCGAGCGGGCGAGGTCGCGAAAATCCGGATGCACGTATTCGAGCACTGGCTGACCGAGCAGCGACTTCTCGTCGTCGATGCCGAGCAGACGGGCCGTCTGGTGATTGGCGTAGCCGAAGGTCAGGTCGCAATGGATGAAGATGGCGTCGGGTGCAGTCTCGATGACCTGCTGGAACTTGTGTTCGCTCTTTTCCAGCGCGCGCAGCGTGGCCAGGTATTCCCCCGCGTCCTGGATGATGGAGTAGAGCAGCTTGCGACCGTTGTGGTCGATCAGGCCGCTGTTGACCTGGACATCGCGCACCGAGCCGTCGGCGGTGCGATGCCGGAACAGGAAGGAATTTCTCCGGGCCTGGCGCGCCTCTTCCATGCGGCGGCGGATCTCGGCGTCGTCGAGCAGGTTGATCTGCGAAATCCGCATGTTCCGCAGGGTCTCGCGCGACCAGCCGTAGAAGCGGGCCGCGGCCGGGTTGGCGTCCACGATCCGTCCGTCGCTGGGGTCGAGCAGCAACATGACCGAATAGTTGTTTTCGAAGACGCTGCCGGGACCGTTATTCATGTCGATGGATTCGGAAGGCGTACCGGCGAGATCCGGGCCACGGGACGACCGCGCCTGACGGATCGTGCAGGCGATGCGCTCATCACCGATTGAACCCCTTGCTGTTGTGAAGGACGAATTGCAGTCTCGGCAAGATATCATGCCGTCGCGCCGCGTGGCAGTCGCGGTGTGGCGGGGCTGTGAGTGGTTTCACGAATCGGCCCGCTTGCTGAGACGGCGAGCCGTGGGCGGTTCAGTCCAGTCGGGGCAGCAGTTCCCGCCCTTCGCGGCGGCAGCGGTTAATGGCGTCTTCCAGGTACTGTGTCATTTCGGGAGAGCGGGCATCGCCTTCGCGATCGACGATGATGGGCTCGCCCCAGTAGATCAGCACCTTGGCGAAGGGCTTGGGCAGGTCGGTCAGGTCCCAGGAGCGATGCAGGGGAATATGCCGGCTGCAGGCCATGGCGCAGGGGAAAACCGGCAGGCCGGTGACCCGGGCCAGCTCGAGCACGCCGGGCTTTGCCTTGTGCACCGGCCCGCGCGGGCCGTCGACTGCGATGACCGGCGACCAGCCCTTGCGGGCCAGGCGCATCAGTCCGCGGAGTGCGCCCGATCCGCCCCGGCTGGAGGACCCGCGCGCCGTCTCGAAGCCGAACTTGCGCAGGACGTAGTTCATCAACTCCCCGTCCTTGCTCCACGAGGCCATGGTGGCCAGGTGGTAGTAGCGGGAGAAGCAGACCAGGCCCAGTTCGTCGCCGTGCCACATGGCGACGACGAAGGGCTGGCCGGCCTCGAGGCGAGCCACCATCTCGGGCGGTTCGTGGCGACGCAGGCGCCAGGTCGCGCTGAGACTGCGATAGACGGCGTAGACCAGTCGGGGAAGGATGATGCGGCGAAACATGATGCCGCGCATGATACCCCGGCGGCGCCCTCCTGGACGCCGCCGGAGTGGTCACTTACTCTTCCGATGCGTCATTCGACGTATCTCCCGAGGCGCCCTCGAAGTCGCCGGCCACCGCGTAGCTGAGCCGGTCCGGCGCGAGATGTTCGCGAACCGCAGCGCTGACCTCTTCGGCCGTGAGATTGCTCACCTTCTCCTCGAAGTCGGCGCGGTGATACATGTCGCGACCGAGGTAGAGGTTGTTGCTGAGCATGGACAGCAACTGGCTGTCGTTGCTGCGTGCCAGTTCCAGCTGGCGCAGGTAGCCGGTGCGACCTTCGGCGACCTCTTCTTCGCCGAAACCGTTGTCGACGGCGTCGTCGAGCTCCTCGAAGAGCACCTCGACCAGGCGCTCGCGATTCTCCGGCGCGTACATTGCGTAGACGAAAAACGAGCCGCGCTCGTCGATGCTGTTGGCGTTGACGCCGCCGCCGACGCCGTAGCTCAAGCCTTCCTCGTCACGGATCCGATCGGCCAGGCGCGAGCTCAGGAAGCCGCCGCCGAGCAGGTGACCGGCGAGCGAAAGCGCGGGATAGTCGGGGTGTTCGTCGCTCATGGGAATGGCGTGCATGCCGATCAGGCCCGCGTTGGCCTTGTCGTCCATCTGCATTTCCAGCGCGGCCGGCTCGGTCTCGTGGTAGGGCCGGTCGTAGCGTTCGAAGGCCACCTGCTGTTGCCAGTCGGCGAAGTGCGCTTCGAGCTCCTCGCGCAGCGCATCGGGATCGAAGTCGCCCACGAAGGAGATGGTCGTGCCCGGCCCGAAGCCGTAGAAGCGTTCGTGGAAATCGACCAGCTGATCGCGCTCGACGGCTTCGATGCGCGCTTCGGCTTCCTCCCAGCTGGGCGTGTATTCGGGGTGTTCGGGCGGGTAGTGATTGCTGTGCCGACCGATCATGCGCGAGGCCACCGACATGGGATTGTCGCGGGCCTGGTCGAGGCTGGTCAGCTGCTGGCGGCGCATCTCCTCGAGCTCGGAGGCCTCGAAGGTCGGATTACGCAGCACCTCGGCCGCCAGCGCCAGCACCTCGTGCAGGTTGTCCCGGGTGCTCTCCATCGCAACGCCCATAGTGGCGCCACCACTGATCGAGAGCGTCGACTGCAGTTCGCTGACGCGGTCGCGAATGGCCTGCCGGTCGTACTTTTCGGAGCCGCGCATTAGCATGCTGGCGGTATAGCTCGGTACGTTGTCGAGGCCGGAGAGGGTCTCCAGGGTCCCCATGCGCATCGTGATGCCGCCTTCGACCCGGTCGCCGCGGGTTTCCTTCGGCAGCAGCGCCACCTTCGCGCCGTTGGGCAGCTCGAAGCGCACCAGGCGATTCTCGATGTTCTCGGCGGTGGGGTCGAAGGCCTCGCCTTCGCTGCGTGCCTCGCCGCCCTCGTAGCCGGCCAGGAGTTGCTCGGGGTCGGGCGCGTCCGGAATCTCGGCGCGTTGCGGATCGTCTTCGGGGATGAACTGGCCGATCGTGCGGTTATCGCGTTTGAGATAGGTGTTGGCCACGCGCACGACGTCGTCGACGGTGACTTCCCCGAGACGGTCGCGGTTGAGGAACATCAGCCGCCAGTCGCCGGTGGCGGCCCATTCGCTGAGTTCGATGCCGACGCGTTCGGAGTCGTTGAGCGTGACCTCGATATTGCGCTGCAGGGCGTTGACGGCGCGGTCGACTTCTTCGCCAGTCGGCGGGTTTTCCTCGAGCGCGTCGATGGTCTCGATCAGGGCATTGCGGGCGGCCGCCAGGTCGTCCTCCTGGTCGACCTGCGCGTAGGTCATGAGCAGGGACGGCTCGCCCAGGGCCATGGAAAAGGCGCCGGCCCGGCTGGCCAGTTCCTCCTCGACCAGGGCCTGGTGCAAACGGCCCGAGGGCGCTTCACCCAGCACATGCGTCAGCACTTCGATGGCCGGATAGTCCTCGTGGGCCGCCGCCGGCACGTGCCAGGCGCCCATGGCCATCTGGAACTTGCCCACGCGGCGTACGTTGACCGATCGCTCGCCGTCCTGGACCGGATCGCGCGTGTAGGTGGGCCATAGCTTCATGTCGCCGGTGCGCTCCGGCGCCGGGATGCTGCCGAATTCCTCCGCGATCAGGCCCAGGGCCTCTTCGGGCTCGAAGTTGCCCGACAGGATCAGCATGGCGTTGTCGGGCTGGTAGTAGCGCCGGTAGAAGTCCTGCAGGCGCTCGACGGGCACGTTCTCGATATCGGCGCGCGCTCCGATGGTGGACCGGCCGTAGCCGTGCCAAAGGTAGGCGGTGGCCATCACGCGCTGCATGAGTACGCGGAACGGGCTGGTCTCGCCGATCTCGAATTCGTTGCGGACCACGGTCATTTCCGACTCGAGGTCCTCGCCGTCGATCAGCGAATTGACCATGCGGTCGGCTTCCATTCGAATGGCCCACTCGAGGTTCTCCTCGCCGGCGGGCAGGGTCTGGAAGTAGTTGGTGCGGTCGTACCAGGTGGTGCCGTTGGCCGAGCCGCCGCGCTCGGAGATCTCGGCCTTGATGTCCTGGTGGTCGGGCGTGCCGTAGAACAGCATGTGCTCGAGCAGGTGGGCCATGCCGGTCTCGCCGTAGCTCTCGTGCTTGGAGCCGACGAAATAGGTGACGTTGATGGTCGTGGTCGGCCGGCTGCGGTCGGGCATGAGCAGTACCTTCATGCCGTTTTCGAGCCGGTATTCGGTAATGCCTTCGACGCTGGTGACTTGCTCGATGCCGTCCGGCTGGGCGGTTGCGAGAAGCGGAAGGGCCAACAAGAGGGCGACGAGAAGTCGCCTGCAGTGACACGCAAGTTGCTGCATGGAGCTGTCTCCGTCTTTTTGGGGAAAGATCGATGAACCGACCATCATGCCCTAATGACGACGCCGTCACGTGTGAAGAAAGTCACGGATGGGCCGGACGAGCCTTCAGCCGCCGGCGCGATCGCCCCAGACTTCCTCGAGCCGGTCGTCGCGGCCGCAGCGCCAGCGGTAGTACTTGTAGCGGATCGGGTTCTCGTCGTAGTAGTTCTGGTGGTAGTCCTCGGCCGCGTAGAAGGCCTCGAACGGCTCGATGGTGACTTCGATCGCCTGCTCGAAGCGCGCCTGCAAGTCGCGCAGGCTTTGGCGGGCCAGGCGCTCCTGCTCTTCGCCCTGCACGAAGATCGCCGGCCGGTAGCTTTCGCCGCGATCGCAGAACTGGCCGCCGCCGTCGAAGGGGTCGACGTTGCGCCAGTAGACGTCAAGCAGCGTCTCGTAGCCGACCTTTTCGGGGTCGTAGACGACCTGCACGACTTCGAGATGCCCGGTGCCGCCGCGAGTCACCTGCTCGTAGGACGGATCGACTACGTGACCCCCGCTGAATCCGGAGATGGTCTCGATCACGCCGTCGATCTTGTCGTAGGGCGGTTCCATGCACCAGAAGCAGCCGCCGGCGAAGGTGGCGCGCTCGAGACCTTCTTCGGACTGCGCGGCCGCCAGACTCGACGCCAGGGCCAGGGCCAGGGCCAGGCCCAAGGCCGCCAGGGCGAGCGCGGATCGAAGGGCCGGGCGGCTCATGACGCCCTCAGCTCGGGCAGGTCCTCGCCTTCGGGCACGAAGTCCAGTGCGGCGCCGTTGTTGCACCAGCGCTTGCCGGTCGGCTGCGGACCGTCGTCGAAAACGTGCCCCTGGTGGCCGCCACAGCGCGCACAGTGGTATTCGGTGCGCGGCCAGATCAGGCGAAAGTCCTTCCTGGTGCCGATGTGGTCCGGGTGAATGGGCTGGTAGAAGCTGGGCCAGCCGGTACCGGACTCGAACTTGTGCTCGCTGGAGAACAGCGCCAGGTTGCAGCCGGCGCAGACGTAGGTGCCGGCGCGCTTCTCCTCGTTGAGCGGGCTCGAGCCCGAGCGCTCGGTCGCTTCGCGACGAAGCACCCGGTATTCGTCCGGCGTGAGAATCTCGCGCCAGCGCGCGTCATCGAGTTCGAGCGGTTCGAACGACATCGGTAGCGAAGACATGGGCTCTCCTGCAAGGCTGCGAGTGGGCAGGCCGCCGAGCCAGAGCAGCGGCAGCGATCCCGCCGCCAGCCCCAGCAGGCGCCTGCGAGAGGAATTGCGGATTGACGTCTTCATACCCGGATTGGATCAGATCCGACGTCAGGAGTTCGTCAAGGCTCAAACCTCGATTTCGGCGAGGTTGCCCTTTTCCTCGAGCCAGGCACGGCGATCGGCGGCGCGTTTCTTGCCCAGCAGCATGTCCATGATGGCGTCGGTGCCGACGGGGTCGTCGACGGTCAGCTGCAGCAGGCGGCGGGTGTCCGGGTCGATGGTGGTTTCCCTCAGCTGTAGCGGACTCATCTCGCCCAGCCCCTTGAAGCGGGTCTCGGTGACCTTGCCCTTGAGCTTTTCGGCCTCGATGAGGCCGTAAATGCCTTGGCGTTCCTCGCGGTCCAGCGCATAGTGCGTCTGCTTGCCCACGTCGATCCGATACAACGGCGGCATGGCGACGAACACGCGGCCGGCGTCGACCAGCGGCCGGAAGTGTTTCAGGAACAGCGCCGAGAGCAGGGTGGCGATGTGCAGTCCGTCGGAGTCGGCGTCGGCCAGGATGATGACCTTGCCGTAGCGCAGCTTGGTCAGGTCGTCGGAGCTGGGGTCGACGCCGATGGCGATGGCCAGGTCGTGGACTTCCTGCGATTGCAGCACCTGGGCGGGATCGGTCTCCCAGGTGTTCAGGATCTTGCCCCGCAGCGGCATGATTGCCTGGAATTCGCGGTTGCGGGCCTGCTTGGCGCTGCCGCCGGCCGAGTCGCCCTCGACCAGGAACAGTTCGGTTTCCTCGAGATCGGTCGAGGCGCAGTCGGCCAGCTTGCCCGGCAGGGCGGGGCCGGCGGTGACCTTGCGGCGGGCCACTTTCTTGCGCGCCTTCTGGCGCTTGAGCGCGTTGTCGATGGCGAGCTTGGCGATCACTTCGCCGTCGCTGACGTGCTTGTTCAGCCACAGCGCGAAGGCGTCCTTGACCACGCCGGAGACGAAGCTCGCCGCCGATCGCGAAGACAGGCGCTCCTTCGTCTGGCCGGAGAACTGCGGGTCTTCGAGTTTGATCGACAGCAGGAAACTCAGCCTTTCCCAGACGTCCTCGGGGGCCAGCTTGACGCCGCGAGGCAGCAGGCTGCGTATCTCGCAGAATTCGCGCAGGGCCTCGATCAGGCCGGTGCGCAGGCCGTTGGTGTGCGTGCCGCCGGCCGGCGTCGGAATCAGGTTGACGTAGGATTCCTGGACCAGCTCGCCCTCTGGCACCCAGCTCAGTGCCCATTCGGCCTCCTGGTCGGCGCCGGAAAACTCGCCGGTGAAGGGCTGTTCGGGCACGCGGTCGAGGCCTTCGAGGCTTTCGGTGAGGTAGTCGGTCAACCCGTCCTCGAACTGCCAGGTCTCGGTTTCCTTGTTGGCGCGGTCGTCGAGTCTGACTTCCAGGCCGGGGCAGAGGATGGCCTTGGCCTTGAGCAGGTGCTTGAGCCTGGGGCGCGAGATGTTGGGCGAGTCGAAATACTGCGGATCGGGCCAGAAATGCACTTTCGTGCCGGTATTGCGCTTGCCCACCGAGTCGACGACGGTCAGCGGCTTGTCGGTCTCGCCGCCGGCAAAGGCGATCTCGTGTTCTTCCCCGTTGCGCTTGATGCGGCAGACGAGCCGCTTCGAAAGGGCATTGACCACCGAGACCCCGACGCCGTGCAGGCCGCCGGAGAACTTGTAGTTCTTGCCCGAGAACTTGCCGCCTGCGTGCAGGCGCGTGAGGATCAGTTCCACGCCGGGCAGCTTGTGTTCGGGGTGCGGATCGACCGGCATGCCGCGGCCGTCGTCGGTGACCTCGACCGAGCCGTCCTCGTGCAGGACCACTTCGATATGCTTGGCGTGTCCGGCCAGGGCCTCGTCGACGGCGTTGTCGACCACTTCGGCGACCAGGTGGTTGGGCCGGGCGGTGTCGGTGTACATCCCGGGCCGGCGACGGACCGGCTCGAGCCCCTGGAGGAC
>JAASTB010000085.1 GCA_021767625.1 Wenzhouxiangella sp. | reverse complement strand
TCGCCCGGGTTTTCGCCGCCGGCCAGGCGGCGTTCGAAGTCCTCGAGGATGCGGGCTTCCAGGGCGTCGGGTGAATTGTCGGGGTTGCGCACTTTCAGCGATGTGCGGCCGACGTCGATGCGCGGGCCGGATACGTCCTCCGCGATCTGGGGTGCGCGGAGCTTGCAGACCTCGATGCCGGCAACCGGACCGCCCTCCTGTATGGCGGCACGGAGTGCCTGCTGGAGCTGGCTGCCGAGGGCACTTGCACCGGTACGGGCCTGTTCCACCCACTCCGGTGCCGGTTCCGCAGCGGCGATTCCGGCGCTCAGCAGGGCGCTTGCCAGAAGTGTCGTCGCGGCACGCATCAGTTGAAGGCCCGACCGGGTTGTTTGCCCATGGACTTGAGGATTTTCGCCAGCGGGCAAAAGCCGGTGAACGCAGCCTGGAGCATGTTCAGCCCCACGAATGCGGTCAGCAGCAGCCAGTAGACGCTGTGCAGTTGCGACAGGCCGAGGCTGAGCAGAATCATGAAGCCGGCAAAGGCGAATACCAGTCTGTCGATGTTCATGGCGCGTTTCCTGAACGATGGGGACAGGTAAAATATAAGCAAAAACTAATATAGAGTCAAGCCTTCGGGTCAGGGGTTTTCGATCGGTTCCTGCGGGCTGCAGAAGCGGCGATGCAGGGGTGCGATCAACTCCAGCACCATGGGGTCTGCGATTCGATAGAAGATGGTCTGCGATTGGCGGCGCGTGGCCACCAGCTTTTCCTCCCGAAGTCTCGCGAGGTGCTGCGAAAGCGCCGATTGACTCATGGGGATGCGCTGGTTGAGCTCACCGACCGAGTGTTCGCCTTCGACCAGTGAGCACAGCAGCATCAGTCGCGTGGGGTTGGCGAGCGCCCGGAGCAGGGTGGCGGCCTGGCCGGCCTGTTCGCTGTCCAGGTCGGCGAGTTCCTTGGGTTCGGGCAGGCATTTTCGGGTCATTCGTTCGATAGACCCGTTCCCCCGGGATCGATCCGGCAGGGCGGGTTTAGATAAGATGCATCTAATATACGCCCCGCCGCCCCCGCAGGTCAACAGACCGGTAAATCAGCCGGCCACGGCGCGGATCACCAGGAAGAAGAAGACCGACAGCAGCGCACCGGCCGGGATGGTGATGATCCAGGACATGAAAATGGAGCCCACCGTTTGCAGGTTGATGGCGGCAATGCCGCGGGCGAGACCCACGCCCAGGATGGCGCCGACGACGGTGTGGGTCGTCGAGATGGGCAGGCCGGTGCCCGAAGCCATGACGATGGTGGCCGCCGCGGCCAGCCCGGCGGCGAAGCCGCGGCTGGGGGTCAGTGCGGTGATGTTGGTGCCCACCGTGGCAATCACCTTGTGACCGTAAGTGGCCAGGCCGATCACGATGCCGGTGCCGCCCAGCACGAGGATCCACACCGGCACGATGGCTTGCTGGTCGACGCTGCCGCTGCCGGCCACGCTGACAACGGCCGCCACCGGGCCGATGGCGTTGGCCACGTCGTTGGAGCCGTGAGCAAAAGCCATGGCGCAGGCGGTGACCACCATCAGCACCCCGAAGATGCGCTCGACGGTGTAGTAGTGGAAGTCCGTGTCCTGCAGGTCCGTGTCCGGAATGCGCATGATGAACACGGTGCCGACGGCGGCGATGACTCCACCGATGGCAACGGCAAGGGCGTAGGAGTGGATCGGATCGAGATCGATCCCGATGTGCTTGAGCCCCTTGAACACGGTCACCAGGGTCATGAAGAACCCGGCGAGGAATATGTAGCCCGGCACGTAGCGTCGCGCGGCCTTGAGCGGGTCGGAGCGTTCCAGCACGAGGCGCTGGACACTGGTGAACAGGAGCCAGGCGATGAAACCGGCCATCACGGGGCTGACCACCCAGCTCATCACGATCTGTCCGACCTGGTCCCAGTGCACCGCAGTCGTGCCGATGCCGATGGCCGCAAAGCCCACCACGGCGCCGATGATGGTGTGCGTGGTGGAAACGGGCCAGCCGCGGGCGGAGGCCACGAGCAGCCAGGTGCCGGCAGCGAGCAGCGATGCCAGCATGCCGTAGACGAGGAGTTCGGGTTGGCCCTGCATCAGCGATGCGTCGACGATGCCCTTGCGGATCGTGCTGGTAACGCCGCCGCCGGCCAGGACCGCGCCGCCGAATTCGAATATCCCGGCGATCAGGATTGCTTGCTTGATGTTGATCGCCCGCGAACCGACGGAGGGGGCCATGGCATTGGCCACGTCGTTCGCGCCGATGCCCCAGGCCATGAACAGGCCGAAGAACGCCGCCAGGATGATGTAGAAAATCGCCTGTTCCATGAAAGGCCCTTCGGGTTTGGGGTTGGGTGCTAGCGAGCGATCATCAGGTGCAGCCGGCTGCCGACGCGCTGGGCCAGGTCACCCAGGTCGCCGGTCCAGTCGATGATCTTGTAGAGGAACATCACGTCGATGGGCGGAAGGTCCTTTTCGATTTCGAACAGCCTGGCCCGGAACTCGACCTGTAGCGTGTCGCTGTCGTTCTCGATTTCGTCGAGTTTCTTGATCATCCCCATCACCAGGTCGATCTCGCTGCCGCTGAAACTGGTCTCGAACAGCTCGTCGAGTTCATTGACCGTCTTGTGGGCCTGGCCCACTGCGTCGAGACACCGCTCTACGAAGCTCAGGTACAGGTCCTGGAGAGCATTCGGGATGACCATGCGCCGGCCCAGCATCAGCCCGGAGATGTCGCGCGCCTTGTTGGCGATGCGATCCTGGACGGCCAGCATCTCGAGCACATCTGTGCGTGCAACCGGCATGAAAAGACTGCGCGGCAGGTTCAGGCGCAGCTCGCGCTTGAGATCGTCGGCCTCGTGTTCGAGATTGACGATCGATTTGCGGATTTCGGCTGCCTCTTCCCAGTCGCCGGTCTGAGCGGCGCGCACGAAATCGGGGAGCCTGCCGGCACAGGCCGCCGCCTTCTCGAAGTGCTGCTGCAGGGGGCGGACGGGCGATTGGCCGAAAACTCGGGAGATGTAACCGGTTGGATTCATGGGGGTTTTTGTTTCCTGGCGCCGGATCCCGGCCTGTAACGGGTGCGAATTGTAACAGTAATGTTACCGATTCATGACGGGCGCAGTATCGGTGCGGATGTACCGTTCTGTGACCGGCGTCTCAGGGGTTTGCTGGCATAATGCAGCCAGTATCAGGTGTTTCCGTCGATGGCACAGGAAAAGGGACAAACCGAGTCGATCTGGACGCGCGAGATGATCGTCCACCCTTCCGACCTGGAAGTGGGCAACTTCGTCGTGCGTCTGGACATTCCCTGGATCGACACGCCTTTCCCGCTGCAGGGCGTGCTGATCGATTCGGAAAGCACCAAGGAATGGTTCGAAGACCACTGCGAGTGGGTGGTCATCGATTTCGAACGAAGCGACACACCGCCGCCGCGCCCCCGGGCGAGCCGCTCCCGTGAGTCGGCAAAGGCCGAGGAGCCGTTCCGGCCGTCCACCAACCTGCGCCACCCGATCAACGCCTTGCGAGGCGACCGGATCGACAAGGACAGCGTCGGCGTGGCGCTTCGGGCCTACAACCTGCTGGACGGACAGGCCCGGCAGCTGATTCGCGGCTTTGCGCAAAAGGGCACGGTCGAGGTCAAGACGGCCGAACGCGTGGTTGCCGAGCTGGCGGGCTATCTCCAGCAGAATCTGGCAGCCATGGTCTGGCTGACCCGGATCAAGGAGCGCGACGACTACACCGCGCAGCATTCCATCAACTCGGCGATCCTGGCGCTCGGCCTGGCGCATGCGCTGGAGTGGTCTCCGGATCAGATCGAACGCGCCGGCCTGGCCGCATTGCTCCACGACGTGGGCAACGTCGAGATCGACACCGCCATCCTCAACAAGCCGGACCTGCTCAACGAGGAGGAGTACCGGCACGTCAAGACGCACACGATCAAGGGGTACGAACTGCTGTCCAAGCGCGACGAAGTCGACGAGCTGGTTGCCCTGGCCGCGCTCGAGCACCACGAGCGCACCGACGGCAAGGGCTACCCCTACGGCAAGCAGGCGGCCGACATCAATCCGATCTCGAGGCTGGTGTCCATCGTCGACGTCTACGACGCGGTGACTTCGCAGAGGAGCTACCGGCCGGCGCGGTCGCATCACGATGCGCTGGGCGTGCTCTGGCGGGGGCGGTCGCACAAGTTCGACCGCAACATGGTCGAGACCTTCATTCATTTCCTGGGCTGGGTCGCGCCGGGAACGCTGGTTCGCTTGTCCAATGGAGAGCTGGCCATCGTCGAGGAAACCAACATCGTCCACGGTTTCTACCCCGTGGTGCGCAAGCTCGTGCAGGGGGCGGCGGGTTATCGCCCCGGCGAACGCGTGGACCTGGCGGAATTGCGCGACGACGACGACAACCCCCTCATCCACATCGAGGAAGTGCTTCCGGACGGCCTGCCGGGCATCAACGTCAAGGCGATGCTCGTTTCCGTCCTCGACTGAGGATCGCCAGCGAGGCTCCGCACATTCTGGACAACCCCCATGCCGCGGAACTATAGTGGTTTTTCGGTGGGGCCAATCGCTTAACCAAGGGGAAAACACATGCCCGAGCACCAGAGCGGGTGGGCTTTCGAAAGCCGGATCGATCCGTCCGATCTGCAGCTCGGACACTTCGTCACGCGCCTGGATATCCCCTGGTCGGAGACCCGTTTCCCCCTGCAGGGCGTGCTGGTCGACTCACCCCGGAAGAAGCGCTGGATGCAAGAGCACTGCGCCTGGGTGGTAATCTGCCAGGAGCGCAGCCCCAACAAGTGGCTGCCGGCCCGCAGGACGGCCGTCGCGCCGAGTTCGGAGGAATCCGCTTCGTCTCCCGCGCCGCGCATGGGCGGATGGCTTTCCCTGGGCGGCGAAGTCAATCCCGACACGCTCGAGAGGGCGCTGGATATCTACGGGTCGCTCGACCGCCGGGTTCACGACCTGGCCGAGCAGTTCCGCGTCGGCAAGGGCATCGATGTCGGGTCGGCCCGCAGCGTGGTCTCCGAACTGGCCGGCGTGCTCGAGCAGCATGCCGCCGCGCTCGTCTGGCTGACCCGCATCAAGGAACGCGACGACTACACCGCCCAGCATTGCATCAATGCCTCCATTCTTTCGATCGGACTCGCCCACGCACTGGACTGGGACGAACGCAAGGTCGAGTACGCCGGCCTGGCCGGGCTACTGCACGACCTGGGCAAGCTCCGGATCGACTCGGAAATCCTCAACAAGCCCGGCCCGCTGACGGCTGAGGAATACGAGATCATCAAGACCCATACCACGATCGGCCACGAACTTCTGATCGAGGAGGGCGGCTTGCCGGATCCGGTGACGCTGGCCGTTCTGCACCATCATGAGCGCCCGGACGGCCGGGGCTATCCGCACGGCCTGGCGCGCGGCGCCATTCCGCCCCTGGCCAGGCTGGTCGGCATCGTGGATGCCTACGACGCGATCACTTCTCAGCGTGTCTACGACCCGGCCAGGTCGCATCACGATGCGCTGGGCATTCTCTGGAAGCAGCGCAACCGGCAGTTCGACGGCCCCATGGTTGAGGCCTTCACCCAGTATCTCGGCTGGGTGACGCCGGGCACGCTGGTGCGGTTGACCAGCGGCCAGCTCGCCCTGGTCCTGCAGGCGCGGGAAGGTCGCGGCCTGCTTCCCATGGTGCGTTTGCTGGAACGGGGAAGCGGCGGCTACGAGCTTGGCGGCACGCTGGATCTGTCCAGCCAGCGCCCGGAGTCCGGCGATGCGCCGGTCCGGGTTGCGGAGGTATTGCCCGACGGCAGCGAGGACGTGGACATGCGCATGCTGTCGGAGGTTTTTGACTAGTTTCTCGTTCCGATCCGGGCCGGGATTGGAACGAGCCGCCGGAATAGGGAATAATCGGCGGATTAAAAGAGAGGGAGTCCGGATGAGTCAGTTGGACCGATTTCGACGGTTGCTGGGAATGCGCCAGCCCGACGATCGACGCCAGCGCCGTCGCCTGCATGCCCGACGCGGCCTGCGGGTTCTGATCGTCGACGATTCGCGTACGATCGTCGCCGCGCTCAGCCACATGCTCGGACAGAACGGCTACGAAACGAGCAGCGCCGAAGACGCCGAGAGCGCGTTGCAGGTGGTCGGAGAAGACCCGCCCGACCTGATCTTCCTGGATATCGTGCTGCCGGGCATGAGCGGTTTTACGGCACTGCGAAAGCTGCGTCGCAATCCGGCCACCCAGTCCATTCCCGTAATCATGATCAGCGGCAATCCGCAGGCCGTCGAGGAGTTCTATCTCAAGAAGATCGGCGCCGACGGATTCATGAAGAAACCGTTCGGTCGCTACGAGGTCTTTTCGCGCATCGAGCGGCTGGTCAGCGACGGAGAGCTGCCGGCGCGAGGTCAGCGGGAGAGCGAATCCTCCGGCGAAGCCTGACCCGCGCTGCGAAGCCCGGCGGATTGATCACCGTCAAGACCCTCGGCCTCCGGCAATTCCACACTGGCACTTGCTGCCACGAACAACGGAGCTTTCGATGGAACGTCAGAAATTGCTGGAGCGTCGGGATGAACTGCGCGAGCGTCTTGCGGCCATCCGCCGGGACCTGGGCGGCGGGCTCGATCGCGACCTCGAGGAACAGGCGCAGCAGCTGGAAAACCAGGAAACCCTGATGGAGATCGCGCGCGTTGCCGAGGCCGAGCTTGCCGACATCGAGCGCAAGCTGGCCGAGGGCGGGGAAGACGGCGATTCCTGACGCGCCGCCCGGTCGGGCGGCGCACGGAACGGCAGACGCCGGCAGCGAGGCCGGTAGTCCGACTCGCCTTACCAGAAGAACTGCGCGCGCAATTCCAGGATGTCGGGCTCGTCGATCAGCCCGGCGCGACGGCTTTCGGCGCGAACCCAGTTGGCAGCCAGCTTCCAGTTGGAGCGCCAGTAGTAATTGACGCCCGCCGTCACGGCGCGCATGGTGCCGCCGGCAATCCCGACATCGTCGAAGTCGGCGCGGTCGTAGCGCAGGCCTGCCTGCCACATGCCGCTCGCAGGCTGTTCAGGGCCGGGCGTGCGGACGACACCCGAGCGATAATTCCAGCTCTCGCCGGTGATGTTCCACATCGCCGACAGGTACCAGGCATCGCCGCTGAAGTCGTCCCTCGGGCCGTCTCGCTGCACCGTGGAGGTCAGGTATTCGCCCTGCATCTTGAATGGACCGCTGGCCCAGATGCCTTCCACGCCGTAGGTCTGCTGGTCGTCGGCGGCGTCGATGGTGCCCGTGTCGACGGGCCGCACATCGGCCAGGTCGGCGTTGGGCCGCAGGCGCAGCCGGATCGAATCGCCCGGCAGGTCGGAGCTGACCGCCGACAGGCCGAGGTGCACGAAGCGGCCTTCTTCCATGAGCGGCGCGAAGGTCACGCGCGCGGCAGCGCCCGAGCCGGCGTCACTGCCGGCGGTGAGCTCGCCGTCGAACAGGCTGGCCGTCACCGTCCAGTTGTCGCCGCCGAGCATGGCGCTGCCGCCGAGCCTGCGCGAAACCGCGAACGCGTTGGTCGCCATGGCCTTGGCGATGAAGTCGTTGTTCTTGGTGCTCGAGAGTTCCTCCAGGCTGTTGGGCTGCTTGAACTGGCCGAGCGTGATCTTCGCGCCGGCGGCGCTGAATGCGATGTTGTTGTCCAGGTACTTCTCGCCGGCCGTGTCGTAGCCGATCTCCCAGGAGAAATTCTCGCTCTCGCCGCTCAGGGTGAGCTCGGCGCGCCGCAGGTCTTCGTCGTTGCTGTAGTCGATTCGATCGTCGTCGAAGTGGTTGTAGTCGAACTGGACCAGGCCGCCGAAGCCGATGTCGAAGCCGGCCACCGAGTCGATCTCGATTTCGGTTTGGGCGGCCGTGGCTGAGGCTGCGGCAATCAGACCGGCGCCGGCCAGGGAAAGGATTCGCTGCGTCTTGATCATTTTGAAAGTCCTGTGACTTCGGGGTTACAAAAACGCGACGAGGGTATGACGTCAATGTGTCAGCAATATTACAGCCGCGAGGGCCGGGCGGGCCACCGGCGTCTGCTACATTGGCGGAGTTTTCTTTTCGGAGAATGACACATGGTGGCCGCCAC
>JAASTB010000004.1 GCA_021767625.1 Wenzhouxiangella sp. | reverse complement strand
AGGCGAATGCGGTCGCCCGTGTCAACACCGGCGGGAATGCGGATCTGCAGGGTCTTGGTCTCGCGGACCTGGCCGGTACCGCTGCAGTCGTTGCAGGGGTCCTTGATCGTCCGACCGCTGCCGCGACAGGCCGGACAGGTCTGCTGCACCGAAAAAAAGCCCTGCTGCATGCGAACCTGGCCCTGGCCGCCGCAGGTCGAACACACGTGGAGCTGTCCGCCCTTGGAGCCGGTGCCGCTGCAGGTTTCGCACTCGCCGAGCGTGGGCAGGCTGACTTCCTTTTCCACACCGGTGACGGCTTCTTCCAGGTCGAGCTCCAGCGTGTAGCGGAGATCCTGGCCGCGGCGCGACTGGCTCTGCCGCCGGCGGCCACCGCCGAAAATATCCCCGAAGATATCTCCGAAAATATCGTTGATGTCGCCAAAGCCGCCCTGGGGGCCGCCACCGCCGCCCATGCCGCCGTTGACGCCCGCGTGGCCGAAACGATCGTAGGCCGCACGCTTCTGCTCGTCCTTGAGCACGTCGTGCGCCTCGCGCACTTCCTTGAACTTGTCCTCGGCATCGGGATCGTCCGGATTGCGGTCCGGATGATACTTACGCGCCATGCGCCGATACGCCTTGCGGATCTCGTCGGTCGAGGCGTCGCGCGAGACGCCGAGAGTGTCGTAATAATCAGCAGACATAAAAGCCCGTTCGTTGGTTCGCTAGTCAGTTGGTTTGTTCGTTTGGTTCTTCGATGACTGCCCGAGAGCACCTTTGCCGCTTCGACTTTCGAATGACATCGGCGTCTCGAGCAACCAAAAAACCAAAAAACCAATCAACCAACTAACCAGTCACTTCTTCTCGTCGTCGTCGACTTCGGTAAACTCGGCGTCGACCACTTCCTCGTCGCTCGAGGAAGACTCGCCGCCCTGCTCACCGGCCGAATCGGCGCCGCCCTCGTCGGCCTGGGCCTTTTCGGCCGCGGCCTTGTAGAGCTCCGAGCCGGCTTGCTGCAGTTCGTTGACGGCTGAGTCGATGGCTTCCTTGTCGTCGCCCTTGACCGCCTCGTCGACCTTGGCCAACGCATCCTCGATCTGCTTCTTGACCGAGTCGTCGAGCTGGTCGCCGTGCTCTTCGAGGCTGCTGCGCGTGGCGTGAGCCACCTGGTCGGCGTTGTTGCGCGCGGAAACCAGCTCGTGGAACTTCTTGTCTTCCTCGCGGTGCGCCTCGGCGTCCTGGACCATCTTCTCGATTTCCTCATCCGAGAGGCCCGAGCCGGCCTTGACCTCGACGCGCTGCTCCTGTCCGGTGGCCTGGTCCTTGGCCGACACGTGCAGGATGCCGTTGGCGTCGATGTCGAAGGTCACCTCGATTTGAGGCACGCCGCGCGGCGCGGCCGGAATGCCGGTCAGGTCGAAGCGGGCCAGCGACTTGTTGGCCGAAGCCTGTTCGCGCTCGCCCTGCAGGACATGCACGGTCACCGCCGACTGATTGTCCTCGGCGGTCGAGAAGACCTGCGAGGCGCGCGTCGGAATGGTGGTGTTCTTCTCGATTAGCTTGGTGAACACCCCGCCCAGGGTCTCGATGCCCAGCGACAGCGGCGTGACGTCGAGCAGCAGCACGTCCTTGACGTCGCCGGCCAGCACGCCGCCCTGGATGGCAGCGCCCACGGCCACGGCTTCGTCGGGGTTGACGTCCTTGCGCGGATCCTTGCCGAAGAAGTCGGACACGGCCTTCTGGACGGCCGGCATGCGGGTCTGGCCGCCGACCAGGATGACCTCGTCGATATCGCCGACTTTCAGGCCAGCGTCGTTGAGCGCCGTGCGGCAGGGCTCGATGGAACGCTTGACCAGTTCTTCGACCAGCGACTCGAGCTTCGAGCGCGTGACCTTGATGTTGAGGTGCTTCGGACCGGACTGATCGGCCGTGATGTACGGCAGGTTGATCTCGGTCTGCTGGGCCGAAGACAACTCGATCTTGGCGCGTTCGGCGCCTTCGCGCAGGCGCTGCAGCGCCAGCGGGTCATTGTGCAGGTCGATGCCCTGCTCCTTCTTGAACTCGCCGGCGAGATAGTCGATCAGGCGCAGGTCGAAGTCCTCACCGCCCAGGAAGGTGTCGCCATTGGTGGCGAGCACTTCGAACTGCTTCTCCCCGTCGACGTCGGCAATTTCGATGATCGAGATGTCGAAGGTGCCGCCGCCAAGGTCGTAGACGGCGACCTTGCGGTCACCGCCTTCCTTGTCCAACCCGTAGGCCAGGGAAGCGGCAGTCGGTTCGTTGATGATCCGCTTGACCTCGAGACCGGCGATCTTGCCGGCGTCCTTGGTGGCCTGACGCTGGGAATCGTTGAAGTACGCGGGCACGGTAATGACCGCCTGGGTGACTTCCTCGCCCAGGTAGTCCTCGGCCGTCTTCTTCATCTTCATGAGCACGCGCGCGGAAATCTCCGGCGGCGCCATCTTGTTGTCGCCCACCTGCACCCAGGCGTCCCCGTTGTCCGCCTCGATGATCTTGTAGGGCACCAGCTTGATGTCCTTCTGGACGACCTTCTCGTTGAACTTGCGGCCGATCAGGCGCTTGACCGCGTACAGGGTGCGGTCCGGGTTGGTCACGGCCTGGCGCTTGGCCGGCTGGCCGACCAATACCTCGTCGTCCTTCGTGAAGGCGACGACCGACGGCGTCGTGCGATCGCCCTCGGCGTTCTCGATGACGCGCGTTTTGCCGCCTTCCATGACGGCCACGCAGGAATTGGTGGTTCCCAGGTCGATGCCGATAATCTTGCTCATGGTCTTATGATCCTGTTCGATTTCGTATTGAAACTGGTTGAAACTTCGCTGAAAAGCGTTCTAGCCGTTTAGTGGGGCCCGACAGGGCTCATTTCAATCACCCTGCCCCGGCCGCAGGTCGCTCAGGGCTCGCTGGCGACGATGACTCGTGCCGCCCGCAGCAGGCGATCGTCGAGGCGATAACCCTTCTGTAGCACCATCACTACGGTGTCCGGCTCGGCGTCCTCGCTGGGCTGCATGCTCATCGCCTCGTGCCACTGCGGATTGAATCGCTCGCCTTCCGGATTCAGCACTTCCAGGCCGTGATCCTCGAGCGCCTTAAGCAGGAGCTTCCAGGTCAGCTCGAGGCCTTCGCGAGCCGAATCGCCCTCGGCGGCGTTCTCCAGCCCCTGCTCGAGCCCGTCAATCACCGGCAGCAGGTCGCGCATGATCGCCTCGTGCTGATAGCGGCGGGACCTCTCCATTTCACGCTCGGCACGCTTTTGCATGTTGTCCATGTCGGCGCGCGTGCGCATCAGGGCCTCGCGCAGCTTCTCGACTTCGCGCTCAAGCTCACCCGAGCCGGATTCCTGCACGGCCTCTTCCTCGCCGGCGGCGACGGTCTCTGCCTGGCTGGCCTGCTCGTCTGCCACGTTCTGTTCGGCGTTGGCTGCTTCGTTCTTGTCACCCATATCGGTTCGCCTTGGTCGTGAACGTATTGATCCTGGGCGCAACAATGGGGGCCCTCCCGCGCCAATACAACCGGAGTTGTTAGAAGCCGCTCTTGGTGCTAGCTTGTTGCCCTTCTGGCCCGACCGGAACCCGCATGCTCCGCCACCTCGCCATTCGCCATTTCGCCATCGTCAGCGAAGTCGAGATCGACATCGATCCCGGATTCACCGCCATCACCGGCGAAACGGGGGCGGGGAAATCGATCCTGGTCGACGCTCTCGGACTGCTGCTCGGCGATCGCGCCGAGGCGGGACTGATCGCCGAGGGACAGCAGCAGGCTGAACTCGAAGCGGTCTTCTCGCTCGAGAAATCCGAGCCCGCCAGGCAATGGCTGGTTGACCAGGCCCTCGAGGAAGGCGACGAGCTCATCCTGCGCCGCGTGCTGACCTCCCCGAGCGGGTCGCGCGCCTGGATCAACGGGCGCTCGGCCACCGTGGGGCAACTGGCCGAGCTCGGCGGCCTTCTAGTCGAGATTCACGGGCAACACGAACACCAACAGCTCGAGAAGCCGGCCGTGCAGCGCCGACTGCTGGACCGGCAAGTCGGCAATGACCCGCTGGAGTCGGTCGCGGCCGCCTACGAGCGATGGCGGGAAGCGCGCGCGGCACTCGACGAACTCGAATCGGAAGTCGGCGACGCCGACCAGCTCGAGCTGCTGCGCTTTCAGGCCCGCGAGCTGTCCGACCTGGCACTGGCCGAGGGCGAATTCGAGTCCCTCGAGCAGGAGCAAGAGCGCCTGGCGCGCAGCGACGACATCCGACTCGCAATGGCTTCCGCCGGCAACGCACTCGACAGCGACAACGGCCCCGGCGCCCGAAGCCTCCTGCACCAGGCAATTCAGGCGCTCGATCCCGTGCGGGAAGTCGAGCCCGAGCTCGACGAGACGGCCCGAATGCTCGAGGAAGCACGCATCAACGTCGATGAGGCGATGGCCAACCTCGAGCGTCTCGGCAGCGAGGACGAGGGCGATCCCGAGCGGCTGGCCAGCGTCAGCCGCAGGCTGGAGAAAGCCCTGGACCTGGCACGAAAGCACCGCGTTCAGCCCGTCGAACTCCCCGCCCTGACCGAGAGGCTCGGAGCGCGGCTGGAGGCACTGGAGAACCAGGACGAACGGCGTGCCGAACTCGCCAGGTCGCTGGATCTGGCCGCCGAGCGCTGGCGGAAAGCGGCGGACGGTCTCAGCCGAGCTCGCGAAGCGGCCGCGAAGAAGCTGTCCGGGCTGGTCACCGGGCGTCTCGCGGATCTCGGCATGGACACGGCCAAGCTGGCCTTCCAGGTCGAACCCGACGAGGCCGCCGAACCCTCACGCCACGGCATGGATCGCGTGCGAATCGGGTTCAACGCCAATCCCGGGCAGGCGCTCCAGCCGCTGTCCAAGGTGGCCTCGGGCGGCGAACTGTCGCGCGTTGCGCTGGCCCTGATGATCGCCGCCGACGGGGGCGAGGGCCCCCGGACGCGAATATTCGACGAAGTCGACGCCGGCGTGGGCGGCGAAACGGCTCACGCCGTGGGCCGCTTCCTGCGTGAGGCGGCCGGCGCCGGCCAGGCGATGTGCGTCACCCACCTGGCGCAGGTGGCCGCCCGAGCCGATCACCAGCTGCGCGTGAGCAAGAAGAAAGGACGCAACGCAACCGCGCTGTCGGTGGAAGCACTGGACGGCGGGGCCCGGGAACGCGAAATCGCCCGGATGCTGGGCAGCGCCGACTCCGAGAGAAGCCTGGCGCATGCGCGGGAGATGCTGGAGGGAAACGACTGAGCGTTAGTGCTTGCGCGGCCGGACGTAGAGCACCATCGAGTGGTCGACGATTTCGTAGCCGTGTTCGGCGGCGATTTCTTCCTGGCGCTTCTCGATCGCTTCGTCGAAGAACTCCACTACTTCACCGGTCTCCAGACAGACCATGTGGTCGTGGTGATCCCCCTCGTCGAGCTCGTAGCAGGCCTGCTGGGAGCGCCCTGTACCGTCATCGAACAGGTGCTTGCGAACCAGGTGGGCGGCTTCGAACTGGGCCAGCACGCGGTAGACCGTCGCCAGACCGATTTCCTCCCCCTGATCGACCAGGGCGCGATAGATATCGTCGGCCGTCATGTGCTTTTGGTCGGTCGTTTCCAGCAAGCGCAGGATCTGTCGGCGCGGGTGGGTGACCTTCAGGCCAGCTTTCTTGAGTTCGCTGCTTTGTCCTGACATGCTCCAACCTGCTCGGGTAGCCACTCGTTGCAAGACTTGTATTGTATCATTGCGCTCATGTCGAAAACTTCCACTGCCATGAACTTCGCCCGGTCGATGATCCTCCCGGCCGCCTTGATCCTGACGGCCTGCGGAAGCCTCGTGTACAAGCAGGATATCCAGCAGGGCAACGTCCTCGACGAGGACGCCGTCGCCGAACTGGAAACCGGCATGACCAAGCGCCAGGTCCAGGTACTCCTCGGCACGCCGTCGATCAACAGCCCGTTCCACCAGGATCGCTGGGACTACATGAACACCTACGCGCCGCGCGGCGGAAAGCCCGAGAAGCGCGTGCTGACGCTGTATTTCGAGAACGGCGCCCTGGCATCGATGGAGGGCAACTACCTCGACGAAGAGAGCATGGCCGGCGAAGCGCTCGACGAGCTGCAGGATCCGGAAGAGGCCCCGATTCAGGATCTCGAGTCCCTCCGCCAGGAGGAACGCGGCGGCCCCGGCACCTGACCGGGAAAATGAGGCTCAGCCCTTTCCCTTCCGGGCGCGCGCCAGTTCCGCCAACTGTCGCCTGACTTCCTTCGGATCCGCCGTCAGCGGGCGATAGACCTCCACGCGCTCGCCCTCGGCCACCGCCTCGTCGGGGCGGCGACGCTTGCCGAAGACTCCGAGACGGTTCTCGTCGACCTCCAGGCCGGGCAGTTTCGCCGGCAGATCGGCCAGGGCCACAGCCTCGGCCAGGGTCGTTCCCCTCGGCACTTCCAGCCGAACCACCACCTGCCTGTCGGGCAGCGCAGCGGCCACTTCGATGGCGATCCGCTCAGCCGCCATGGACCTGGTGGGCCCGACGCGTGAAATCGTCGACCATGCGGTCGGCCATGCGCGAGAAATTGCGCTGGAACGGGCGCAGGAACAGCCCGCCGCCGACGTGGAAGCGCAAGTCCAGGCTGACGCGGCATCCGTCCCCCACCGCCGAGAAGCTCCAGCTTCCGCTCAGGTCGTCGAACGGTCCGCGATCGAGCTCCATGATCAGCTTTTCATCCGGAACCAGGGTATTGCGGGTCGTGAAGCGGCGCACCAGGCCGGCCAGCTGCACCTCGAGGGTGGCCAGCTGATGACGCTCGTCCTCGCGGTGGACTTCGGCCGACCGAACCCAGGCCAGGAACTTCGGATAGCTGTCGACATCCCGGACCAGCCCGTACATCTGGGCCGGCGTGTAGGGAACGAGTGCTGAGCGGTGGACTTCGGGCATTGAATAGCAGGTTTCAGGATTCAGGTTTCAGGGTTCAGGACGGCAGCCCCAAGCGATTCGGCAGATTGTAACCGCCGGGGCGTCATCAGCGCCGGACCCCGGAAGAACTGCACAGACGGTCCGGAACCCGGAACCCCGGAACCCCGAACCCCTCTTTTCCCGAACCTGAAACCTGAAACCAACATGCTGCGCTATCATGGCGCACCGCTTCGAGAGATCGCCAAGGAACCATGGCCAAGCAGTCTTCATCGACCATCGCCCTGAACAAGCGCGCCAAGTTCGAGTTTCATCTCGAGGAGCGGCTGGAGGCGGGTATTGCGCTGGAGGGCTGGGAGGTCAAGGCGCTGCGCGCCGGCAAGATCCAGTTCGGCGACAGCTACGTGCTGCTCAAAAACGGCGAGGCCTTCCTGTTCGGCTGCCTGATCACGCCGCTGCCGACGGCCTCCACCCACGTCAATCCGGATCCGACGCGCACCCGCCGACTGCTGCTGCACCGCCGCGAAATCGACCGCCTGATCGGCCTGGTCGAGCGCAAGGGTCAGACGATCGTGCCCACCGCCATGTACTGGAAGCAGGGCAAGGTCAAAGTCGAGATCGCGGTGGCGTCCGGCAAGAAACAGCACGACAAGCGCCGGGCCCAAAAGGAGAAGGACTGGCAGCGTCAGAAGGCCCGGATTCTCAAGAGCGGCTGACTCGCCTGTTGCGGAACTTTCCCGAAGGCTGCTAGTCTTACCTCACGACTTCGGGGGCGTTCTGGCTTCGACGCGGATCGGACGTACCCTGGGGCATGCCGAGGTCTCAGCTCACCTCGTAAAACCAGCTGAACCAAAGTTAGTTGCCAACGACGACAACTACGCACTGGCTGCGTAAAACCCAGCCTGCTCCCGACTGATTGAGCCTGCGCTTTCAACTCGGGATCATCTAGCAGGATCGCGTCATGTCGCGTCTCTGGGCATGGCGTTAAACCAAACAGGGACTGGCTGTTGCGTATGCCCTGCCCCTCGGGCGGCGTAACGGCGAGAAAAAATCGAGCGGGCTAAGCATGTAGAACCAGGATCAGATGGTTCGCGGACGCGGGTTCGACTCCCGCCGCCTCCACCAGATCCCCGAGAGGAAGCCGGCCTTTGCGCCGGCTTTTTCGTGTCCGGCCGCCGGATACCCCCTGACCCTCCCCGAACGTGCTGCTAAACTCGCGCGATGCATCTCGCCACGCTCTTGATGATCATCCTCGCGGCCGGGCTGGCCAGCCAGTGGCTGGCCTGGCAGATCCGGCTGCCCGCGATCGTGATTCTCATCGCCGGCGGCCTCGTTCTCGGGCCGATCACCGGCGTCATCGACATTGCCATGCCCGCCGGGGAACTGACCGAGCTGATCGGTCTGGGTGTCGCGATCATCCTGTTCGAGGGCGGTATGGACCTGAAGCTGGGCGAATTCCGACGGGTCGGCCACGGCATCACCCGCCTGACGACCCTCGGCCCCCTGCTGGCCTGGCTGTTCGGGGCGCTCGCGGCGCACTTCGTGGCCGGCCTGACGTGGCCGGTCGCCATCGTGCTCGGCGCCATCCTGGTGGTGACCGGACCGACCGTCATCCTGCCGCTGTTGCGCCAGGCCCGCCTCAACAAGGAATCGGCTTCCCTGCTCAAGTGGGAAGGCATCGTCAACGATCCGGCCGGCGTGCTGCTCGCCGTCCTGGCCTTCCAGTACTTCACGGTCTCCGGAGAGGACTGGAGCACCGTCTTCCTGAGCCTCGGCAAGGCGATCGCCGTCGCCGGGCTGCTCGGGGGACTCGGTGGTTGGCTTACCGGCTGGTTCTACCGACGCGGCGCCGTCCCCGCCCATCTCAAACCACCCATGTTGATGGTGCTGGTGCTGGCCGCCTACTGGGCGAGCAACCACGTGCAACACGAAGCCGGCCTGCTGACGGTCACGGTCATGGGCCTGGTCCTGGGCAACATGCAACTCGTCGAGCGCGAGCCACTGAGACGATTCAAGGAGAACCTGACGGTCGTCTTGCTGTCAGTGCTGTTCATCGTAATTCCCACGCAACTCGACAGCTCGCACCTGCAGGCCATCGGACTGTCGTCGCTGCTGTTCGTCGCAGTGGTGCTGGTGGCGGTTCGCCCACTGACCATCCTCATCGCGACCTTCAAGGCGCCGATGCGCTGGCAGGACAAGGTCCTGATGGCCTGGATCGCCCCGCGCGGCATCGTCGCCGCCGCCACAGCAAGCATCTTCGGGCCGGCCCTGGTCGAGGCCGGGTACCCGCAAGCCCAGATCCTGATGCCGCTGGTCTTCCTGGTAATCCTGGCCACCGTGATCATCCACGGAGTCACGCTCGCACCCCTGGCGAGGCGATTGGATCTCGCGGCCGAGGAGGAAAACGGGCTGCTCATCGTCGGCGCCAACGACTGGACTCGGGCGCTGGCAAACGAGCTGAAGGAACTCGAGATAGACGTGCTGGTGGCCGACGGATCCTGGTATCGACTCAAGCCCGTGCGAATGGACGGCATCCGCACCTACTACGGCGAAGTCCTGTCGGAGCACGCGGAACACGAACTCGAGGACGAGCACCTGAGCTACCTGTTGTGCGCAACGGACAATGATTACTACAACGCCCTGGTCTGCAAGGCACTGGGCGGCGAGTTCGGCCATCACCGCACCTTCCAGCTTGCGCCACCGCGCGAATCGAGCGACGAGCAACGTCGGCTGACCCTGCAGCAGCGAGGCTATTTCGCCTTCGAGCCGCCCATCGACGCTTACTCCCTCCACGAGCGGATGACGAGCGGCTGGACCATCCAGACGACCCGGCTCAGCGAAGGATTTTCCATGGAATCATTCGAGGAGAAGATGGGCGCGCCCGGCGAGGACTGGCTGCTGCTCGGCAGCGTCTCGCCCGACGGCAAGTTCCGCCTGTATTCGCGGGAGCATCCCTTCACGCCCGATGAAGACTGGCTGCTGATCCATTTCGCGCCCAAGGGGACGCCGCCCAATGGCGGGCGCGGGCGCGAGGAATCCTGAGCGCCCGAAGAAAGCCGTGGGCAGAATGAAGCGCAGGACACATTGGTTGAAGCGTTGGGCCGAGAAACTCCGGAACAACGCGGTAGTGCGTTCGGGCTCGGCTGCCGGAACCATCAAGGCGGTCGGCCTGGTTATCGCTTTTGTGCTGCAGATGCTCCTAGCGCGACTGGTTTCCGATCCGGCCCAATTCGGCATTTACGCCTGGGGCCAGAACATGCTCTTTCTTCTGGGCAGCCTCTTCGCACTGGGCATTCCGCTGGCGACCAGCCGACTGGTGGCCGTCCACCATAACCGGGGCGACCAAGCTTCCGTCACGACCCTGAGGCACAGCGGGGCACGCTGGCTTGCTCTCATCTGCCTGACGGGAACCGTGATCGCCATGATCATCGTTTTCGCCCTACCCTCCAGTGTGTTCGGCGACTTACCCAGGATCGTCGCGCTGCTGGCCGCCGGCGCGTCATCCCTGGTCGCCTTCACTCAGTTCCACCAGGCCATGGCCCGGGCACGCTCCCGCCTGGCTTCCGCCTTCCTGCCGACCCAGGTGCTTCGCCCGCTGTTCACGGGATTGATTGCACTGGGATGGTTCGCCTGGGCCGGCCGCAACCCCGGGGGCGTCGAGATCCTGATCGTCGTATGCCTGAGCCTGCTCCTGGTCCTGGTCATTCAGCTTTTTCTCGTGAACCGCCGCCAGCCCGCCTCCGCGGACGTCGAGCCGGACCACGACGAACTGCGCCGTGATTCCTACGGACCGAGCCGGATCATGCCGAATGCCCTGCCCATATTCGCAACCCGGCTAGCCGATCTGTTCGTGCAGTACGGCAACGTCTTCGTGCTGGGCGTTCTCGGAGGACCACTGGCTGCAGCGGGCTTCTTCGTCGCAGAGCGGCTATCCCGGCTCGCTTCGGTACCGCGGTCGGTGATCAGTTCGGTCGTACAGCCCTGGCTGGCCAGCGCTCATGCGCAGGACGATCGCCGCGGCCTCCAGGAGACGGTCCGGCATGCAGGACACGCGACCCTATGGCCCACGCTGGTTTCGGTAGTGATCCTGCTGATTGCGGGGTCATTCCTGCTCAGCCTGTTCGGCAGCGGCTACCAAAGCGCCTATCCGGTGCTCACCATCCTGCTCGCCAGCCATCTTCTCGGCGCGGCTCTCGGGCCGGCTCAGCAAGTCCTGATCATGAGCGGCCACCAGTCACTGGTCATGAAGGTCATGACGTTGGCCGCGGGTGTGCATATCATCGCGCTGCTGGTGCTGATTCCCTGGCTGGGAATGATCGGGGCGGCAATCGCCAACCTCGTCAGCACCTCCGTAGCCAGGACGGGCTGCGTGTACCTGGTCCGCACTCGACTCGACCTCGATCCGTCGGTGATTGCCCCCCTGTTTACGAAATGGTCCACGAAGCGTAAAGATGAAGACGACTAGCCCTTCCCAACGCCTGAGAAAATGGTGGATGCCGGCTCAGCGCCGCCTGCGCATCTACCGAATGGCCGCCAAAGCAAGGGTGGCTCCCGGCGGCGTTCTGCCCGACTTTCTCATCATCGGTGCCATGAAGTCCGGCACGACCACACTCTTCCGGCTGCTTGCCCAACACGAGGGCGTCGCCGAACCCGCCGCCAAGGAAGTCCAGTATTTCAACCAGCCGGACAACTACGCTCGCGGCGAAGCCTGGTACCGGGCGCATTTTCCGTCCAGCATGGCAATGAAGGCAAAAAGCGCTGAGCTGGGTTATCGTGCCGTCACCGGGGAAGCCACGCCGGCCATGTCTGCGCCGTCCTACGCGCGAAACGCCGCCGGACTGATCCCCGACGCCCGACTGATCGTCTCGTTGCGCGACCCTGTCGAGCGCGCCTGGTCCCACTACCAGCACATGCGTCGACACGCCATTCCCGATCGCGCAAGCTTTTCCGAGGCGATCGATCGCGAGTTCGCCTGGTTGCAGCGCGGTGACCGGTTGACGGAAGACAACTATCGGGAAGTGGCGCCGCGACTGCACAGGCTCGGCTACATCAACCGTGGTCATTACGCCGAACAACTCGAGCACTGGTTCAGACACTTTCCGAGGAATCAGTTCCTTATCTTGAACTTCGAGCAGTGGACCAGGGACCCGGAAACGACGGCATCGAGAATCGCGGAGCATGTCGGACTGCCGCCCCATCGTCTGCCGATGACCCGTGCGAACACCGGCGGCTATGCCAGCCGCATGCCGCAGGAGTGCCGGCACACGCTCACTGAACACTTTCGGCCGTGGAATCGCCGCCTGTTCGAACTACTGGAAGAGGATTGGGGATGGCCGAGCTAGATAGTGAGCACCGTTGCGCCTGCCGTATTTCGGTCGTCGTCAACAACTACAACTACGCCGACTATCTGGCAGAGTCCCTTGACTCGGCGCTGTCGCAGCTATGCGAAGGCGACGATATCGTTGTCGTCGACGACGGATCAACGGACGATTCCCACCGGATACTGGAACGCTATCGCGAAATGCCTGAGGTCGAGGTCGTTATCCAGCCCAACCAGCGCCAGCTCACTGCCGTCTTCAACGGGCTGGCGCTAGCCAGCGGCGAACTGTGCGTGCTGCTGGACAGCGACGACTACCTCCTGCCCGGCTATCTCGATCGGCTCAGGCGCCTTGCCCAGCGGCACCCGGAAATCGACCTGTTCTTCTCCGACGCCGAACTCGGCGGTCGATCAAGAGACGGCATTCGCTCCATGCGACGGGTTCTCGACGCGATGTCCCTGCCAGAGGGCCCGACCGGTCTGACACGCTGGGGGACCTGGGCGGGCGGCGAGTTCGTCGGTACACCAACCTCGGGGCTTGCATTGAGAAAGAGCCTCGTCAATCGCTTTCTGGATGTCCGCGACCAGCTCCCCGACTACATGCCGGTCGGTAGCCGGATATCGAGATTGCTCGGAATTCCCAGTGACAGCCATACCGGTTTTCGGCTCTCGGCCGACGGCATCCTGGTGCGCGGCAGTTCCGTACTGGGCGCGCGCAAGTACCACTCGCCGACGCCGGCTTTTCACTATCGAATCCACGGCAAGAACGCATTTGCCGGTCTCGGGCGGCTGGCCAGGCTATACCTGCGCATGCAGCGCAGCCGGCAGATCGCCGCACTGACCTCGCGTGCCATGGGTGCCGCACGTCGACCTTTCGTCTCCGAAATCCTGGAAGAGATCAGCCAGCGATCGCACCCCCTCCATTTCCGGCGCCGGCTCAGGCTGGTCCTGAACTACCAGTATGCTGTCCTGCGCGCACAGGACTCGTGGTGGCGCCGTTTGCTCGCGTTGCCGAAGGTTCCCATGCACCTACTGCCGGCGCCGCGCACGCAATGACCTGCGCAACCGGATGGTCGGCCCGATCAGCGCCCAGGGCGTGACGAGGTAGCGGCGCCACAGACGGGCGGGGTCGTGCAACAAGCGATACAGCCAGGCCAGCCCCAGCCGACTCCAACCGTATGGCGGTCGAGCCTGCAAACCGGTGTAGTAGTCGAGCGTGCCGCCGGCCTGCAGGATCGCACCAGCCTGCAGGCGACGGCGGTGTTCGATGATCCAGCGCTCCTGCCTGGGCATCCCCATCCCGACGAGCAGCAAATCCGGCCGGAACCCGTTGATTCGCTCGATTACCCCGCTTTCATCCTCGAAGTAGCCGTGGTGCAGTTCGATCTCCAGTCCGGGCCAGCGGTCGGCCAGCCAGCTGCGTGCCCGCCGGACGGCCTCTTCCGAACTTCCCAGGTAGAACACGCGAAACCGCTCTTCCTGCGACCGGTCCAGCAATTCAGGCAGGCAGTCCATCAAACTGAAGCGCCGCGCAGTGCGCGTACTCACACCCGCCATGCGCATCAACCAGAGCACGCCCATGCCGTCGACGTAACAATCGTCGCATTGCCGATAGAAGCGGGCCACGTCCGGACTGCACCGGTACAGATACAGGCTGTGAAGATTGTGGTGACCGATCAGCAGCGATCTCTCACCCTGACTAAGGCGCTCAAAGAGGCGACCGAAGAACTCCTGCGCTGGTATCGGCGTGAGTCTACAACCCGCAAACTCGCCGATGGCCTCACAGTCGAGCACACGCTCAGCCATCGGGCAGCCAATGGCTCAGGTCCCGACCGGTCAGAACCATCAAATCGCGGACCTCGCTTTCGAATTCACGCACGAGCCGATCGCGCTGATCGATCGGAATGGGCGGAAATCGCTGCATGTTGACGGCGTCGGCCCGGTTCTTGGCCCAGGCGGCGAACGACAGGGGAAGCACCCGTTTCATTGCGACCTTGAATCGCTGCGAGCGCATCAGCCTGTACAGCAATCGGCTCCTGGGCTTTCCCGAGCGGTTCTGCCGGTACGAGGCTGGCGGGCGCACATTCTCGTCCAGCGAGAGGAACCGGCAACAGCGTTGCCAGAGCCGCTCGGGTTCGTCGCGCAGGTCTTCGTAGAATAGGACGAGTACGCGATCGCGCCCGAACACCTCGAAGTACCGACGCAGTTGCGTGGCGTATCGACCCATTTCCCGGTAGCGCAGCAAGTGGGAGGGATTCTCGCGCTGCGGCTCGGCGTCCAGCGCCTCGGCGAAGTCCTCGCAGGGCTCCTCGCCATCCCGTCGCGCGTGGCACCAGGCCGAGTAGGCCCGGTCCGCCGGATGCCGGAAAATGGCGATGATCCGCGCATCGGGGCTGAAGGCCTGCAGTTTCTCCGCCGCCCCGGGCTCCGACAGGTACCATGTGCTGGCGTCGCCCAGCCAGTACGCCGTTTCCGGCGCGGCTTTGAACAAGCCCAGGTACTCCGCTTCAGAGTCGATGACCCAACTCGCCGCATGGGCCAGGCGGCCGTAGCCGTCGACACCGGTATAGCCGGCCTCACCAAAGACGAGGTAGCCGGGTTCCTTGGGTGTGGCCATGAAGACTTCCGGATGGCTGGCCAGCATGACCGCCAGGGTCGTCGTGCCGCTCTTCTGTGCGCCAACAAGGAAGAGATTGGGACGTGGGGACTCAGTAGGCATTGCGATCGATCCAGCCCGAGACAGCGGTCCTGGCCAGTATTCGGAGGTCCAGCCAGAGGGACCAGTTCTCGATGTAATGGAGGTCGTATTCGAGTCTCTTCTGCATTTTCTCCAGGGTATCGGTTTCACCACGAAAGCCGTTGACCTGCGCCAGACCCGTGATACCAGGCTTGACGCGATGACGCTGCATGTAGTCGGCCAGCCTGCCGCTGAACTCGCGATTAAGCGCCAGCGGATGCGGCCGCGGGCCCACCAGCGACATCTCGCCGCGCAGCACGTTGATCAGTTGGGGCAATTCGTCGAGGCTGCTGCGGCGCAGAATCGACCCGACCCGCGTCACACGCGGGTCTTCCCGCCTGGCCTGGCGCGAGCCCTCGGCGTCGCACTGCCGCATGCTGCGAAACTTGAGCACCCCGATAATGCGTCCGCCGCCGCCGTGACGAGGCTGGCTGAACAGGACCGGTCCCGGGGAATCGAGCTTTATGGCCATCGCGATCACCGCCAGCAGGGGCGAGAGCACCAGCAGAAGGGCCAGCGAGATGACCCGATCCAGGATCGCCTTGACCTGCGCGTCCGGACCGTCGAGCGGTGTGGCATTGAGTTCGATGACTGTCATCCCCGCCACCTCACTGGCCCGGTGCCGCAACAGGCGAAGCAGGCGCAGGTCGGGAACGTAGCGAACGGGAAGGCTGCTCATGCGCAACTGACGAAGCAGGGAATCGCCAAACTCGTCGGGGGGCGAATCGCCGGCAAGCCAGAGCTCTGTTGCTTCCTGGGCCGACGAGGCAAGGATCGCGTCGAGCTCGGCGAGCTTGCCCAGGTTCGGCGCGGCACTCGCCTGATCCTCACCGGGCATGCAGACGAAGCCCAGCACCGCGTCGGGACCGTGCAGCGCCTTGAGCCGATCGGAAGCCTCCACCGCCAGCCGCCCGCATCCAAGAAGAACGATCCGCGGCCGTTCTCGGCCTGCCAGCAAACCCGCCGACCAACGCCAGGTCGCCATCAGTACCAGGGCAAGGGCCATCCAGCCGGCCATCCACAAGCGCGAGAACTCTGCGGTCGTCTTCGTCAGCGTCGCAACCACCATCAGGCAGCCGAACACGGCCGCAAGGCCCGGCGTCATCGAAACGAGCCCCCTGAGCGGTCGGTGCCAGTTCAAACCCCTGTAGCTCCGAACGGCAGGCAGCAGGACGAGCGCAAGAAGGAAGGCGAGAAAAAGGGCCAGCAAATAGTGATTCGGCGGTCCGAAGCGCGAAAACCGCAGGCACCAGGCCGCGTACCCGCCGAGCAGCAGCGACACCGCGTCGATCAGGGGTGCGACACGGATGAGCCAGTCTGAAGGTGCCAGGGGCTTCATGCACCTGACTCGTCGCTGTCGGGCGAGCGCTGGAACCAGGGAACGAGCTGGCCGAACGCGACGTAAACCGCGATCGGCGCGAGAAAAAGGATCGCCCGGTTGAAGGTCACACCATTGACCGCCTGGTTGAAGTAGTGGGTAAAGCCGAAGACGAAGAGAAGAAACCCGGAACCCGCAAAAAGGACGAGCAGCGGAATGGAACGCAAGATCGCGCTGCCCCTGTCGACCAGGCCCAGGCCCAGGGAACCGAGCACCAGCAGCCAAAGCAAGTGCCAGTTGGCCTGCACGAAGAGGCTCTCCCAAAGATAGGGCAATAGCGGCGACGGCTCGATGCGCAGCGTCGGCAGGGTACCCGGCAGGCCCAGTTCGGTCGGCGTATCGCCCTGCACCCAAAGCCCCGGCCACATTCCTGCAATCAGCCCGGCGACAAGGCAGGCGGCAACGATAATCGTCGCCGTGGCGAGGACTCGTATCGAAGGACGCGCGACAAGGATGACCGCGGCCACCAGCAGGATACCGGCCATTGCCAGCCCGGGAATCTTGAACAGGCTGCAGGCCAACGCCATCACCAGGGCCAGCGCGGCGTAGCGGACACAACCCGTCGACTGCCACTCGTCGAGGGCCATCGCGCCCAGGCAAAACGCAACGGCCAGCCACAGGTCGGCGTAGCCGGCCAGCGCGGCGTGGATCCCGGGCAGGGGTTGGCTGAGCCAGGCATAGACCGCCAGAGCCGCCAGCCAGGGCGCGGCCGAACGATTCCTGAGGTGCCCCCAAAGCGCCAGGGCCAGGCTCACGGGCAGCAGGAACCACGGCAGGTAGATCAGGGTGTGATCAGCGCTACCCGCACCCAGCATCATCCAGAGCAAGATCAACGGAACGCCGGGCGGATACTCGGCCGCGCGCCAGTTGCCGAGTGTGTAGACCGGCTCCCCGGGAGCGGCTTGCAACCAGTCCGCCGGCGAAACGAAAGGCGTCAGCGTGGCATGGTTGAACCACACAACGGCTTTCGGTGCCCAGTTCATCCATGCGTCCCAGGCGTAAAGGGGGCGCAGCGCCAACTCGCCAGCCAGGACAGTGCCGCGCTCGAAGAGGAACCAGGTCAACGGGATCAGCCAGAGCAAGTGCCACCCGGCACTTCGGCCGGGCCACGAAGGCATGACGCGATTCGTCCTCGCCCACCAGGTCACCGCGGAGGCGAAGGCCACGACGGTCAGTGCCACAGCACCGGGCAAGAAAGACACCCCCAGGCCCAGGGCGTGCACAGCCAGCAGCACCAACACCACCAACACCTGCCCGACCATGAATCCCTGACCGAGCAGAATCGTGAGACGCGCGGCCGGGAGGAATGCACCGAGCAGGGCAGCGCCCGCCATCCACGGCAACAAAAGGGCCATCGAGAGTCCCGGTAAATGAATACCTTCAAGCAGCGGCACGACTATCCCCCTTCCCCGCCCGGTGCAGGCTTTACACGCTCGTCGAGCCGATAGACCCGGCCGTGGCGATGGCGGTCGACGAGCTGCGCCCGCCATGCTCGTTCGCCATCGGACAGCAGTCCGCGAGCAGCGTCATAACCTACGCCCTCGACATCGCCCAGAACCAGCACATGATCCCCGGGGCGCATTCCGGAAAGCAGCTCCCGACCGAAGTTGTAGATGTTGCGCGGCAGCAGATGGAACTGCAGGCGCAGTCGCCAGTAGTTGTGTCCGGTGCTGTCGTGGAGCAGGAAAATGCGGTTCTCGGGTGCGCTCGGCAGGCTGGAGGCCAGGCGGGCCGCGTAGCGCTGGATTTCGGAATCCATCTCGCGCTGGTGCTTCTCGGCCTGCGTCAAGCCACCGAAGCGGTCTCGAGTGACCTCGAACTGTGCGTCGAGCTGCGACTGCCAGATCCGGTCGAGCCCGATCCAGGGCAGAAACAGCAGACTCAGCGCGACTGCCGCGATCACCGGCCGGGGCAGTCGCAGCAAGCGGGCGGCGCCCAGGAAGACCAACAGGGCGATCGCGGACCAGGCCGCGAAGGCAACCGCCGGATACACGATCACGTCGCCCCGCGCCCCCGCGTAGCGGTTGACCGAACCCATCTTCCAGGGATCGAACCGCGTCCACTGTGACCAGGAGCGCTCTACCAGGGCCTGCCGGGTGCCCCCGTGGAACGCCACAGCAGCAACCCTCAGCAGGGGCGGGCGCGGCCCGGCAACAGCCACCAGGGCAATCGCCGAGATCGATCCACGCCAGTCTTCCTGGCCCGCCAACGAATACCAGTTCTCACCTTCCTTCACGTCGGCAAGCGCCATGGACGAAGCCGCCCCTGGAGAGTTGGCACTGCGCCAGAACAGGTAGACCCGCGCGTTTGGTGACAGATCGCGCAATTCCAGCGCAATCTGCGGATAGTGTTCCGCCTCCAGTGAAACCTCGGCATGCAACGCACTCCGGCTTCGGGCGCCATCGACTTGCCCGAAATCTCCGCCGACGTCGGCAAACCAGGCAACCACGGGCGACGAGTCGAAGTCCCCCGCTTCCAGGCGCAGCGGATCGACGTGCGAACCGGGACTCCCCGAACCGGGGGAAACCAAAGGCAGAAGGAGCCACAGGACAATCAGCCCCAGACCCAGGCTCACCAGGGCAATGACCGGGGCCAGCAGCCACGCGCGGCGGTTCATGAGGCTCGACATCCTGGAATCCGGGGGCTCGGTTACTGGTTTCGGAGACGGGCGACGAAACGACGCTCCGAGTCTAGCAGAGTTGCCAAACCGGGCCGAATGCGCGGCCGAGAGCCCTCGCCTGGTCGGTTGCCCCCGGCTTCAGCGATTCCGGATGAACCAGCACTGGTGGATCCTGCTGTTTCGCTCGAAATCCCGGGGAATCGACCAGCGGGTTCGATCCTCGAGGCCATAGCGGTCCGGAAGCTGCGCATCCAGGCTGAAGCTGCGCAGGTTGGTGGAGAACACCAGCACCCCGTCCGCCGACAGGCAGCCCATGGCGTCGTCGATCATGGCGACGTGGTCGCGCTGCACGTCCAGGCTGCCTTCCATGCGCTTGGAGTTCGAGAAGCTCGGAGGATCGAGAAAGATCAGGTCGAATGTCTCTTTGCAATTAGCCAGCCATTCGCGCGCGTCGGCGTGCACGGTGCTGTGGCGCCGCTCGTCGCGGTCGTTGAGCGCCAGGTTGCGACGCAGCCAGGCCAGGTAGGTCTTCGACAGGTCCACGCTGGTGGTCGAAGCCGCGCCGCCCACGGCCGCATGTACCGTGGCCGCCCCGGTGTAGCAGAACAGGTTGAGCAGCCGCTTGCCTCGCGCCTGCTCGCCCAGCCAGTGCCGCACAGGCCGGTGATCGAGGAACAGGCCGGTATCGAGGTAATCGGTCAGGTTGACCTCCAGCCGGCAGGGACCTTCGCGCACGACCAGGGTGCGCGACTGCTCGCTCATCCGGTTGTACTGCTCGGCGCCGCGCTGGCGCCGCCGCACCTTGAAAACCATGCGCTCGGGCGGTACGCCCGTGGCCGCCGGAATGGCGCTCAACGCCGCACGCAGCCGACCCTGCGCCTTGCCGGGGTCGACGCTGGCCGGCGGCTCGTATTCCTGCACGTGCAGCCAGCGTCCCGACTCACCGCCGTAGACGTCCACCGCCAGGGCGTACTCGGGAATGTCGGCATCGTAGAGCCGGTAGCAGGTCACGTCGTCGCGCTTCAGCCACTTCCTGAGCTGGCGCTCGTTCTTGTGCAGGCGATTGACGAGATCCTCGGCCGGCGTGGCCCGGGTGCCTTCACTTTCGGTCGCGATCTCGAATCGTTCGAGCCGGCACTCCAGCGGCCCGTTGAAGAACTGCCAGCTCTTGTCCGGCTTCAGCCCGATCTGGCAGCCCGCACCATTGAGCACGACGGCACACCAGCCCGGAAAACGGGTGCGCAGGGTCTCCCCCAGGCGGAGGTAGAGCGGGAGGAGCTCGTGCTGCTCGCCGATGCGCTCACCGTAGGGCGGGTTGGTGGCCACCAGGCCGCGGTCGGTCTTGGCCGGCATGCCGGCCGCGGCGATTTCCCGCCGCTCGACGTGAATCCGGCCGTCCAGTCCGGCACGTTCGACGTTGGCCATCGCAAGCCGGATGGCCTGGCGATCGCTGTCGAAGGCGGCCATCGGCGGCAGCCGCTCGAGACCCGTTTCCTGGCGCTCGAGGGCCTCGTCGACCAGCTCCTTCCAGGCCGCGTCGTCGTGCCCGCGCCAGCGCAGGAACCCGAATCGGGTTCGCAGCAGGCCCGGCGCGGAGTCGGCGGCCATCCAGGCGGCTTCGATGGCCAGGGTGCCCGACCCGCACATGGGATCGACGAACCCGCCACCCGCCGCCGCAATCTCCGGCCAGTCGGCCCGGTAGAGCATGGCCGCGGCCAGATTCTCCTTCAGCGGCGCGGCCACACCCGTCTCGCGGTAGCCGCGCCTGTGCAGGCTTTCTCCCGACAGGTCGATCGCGACGGTTACGTTCGTCCGGTGCATGTGCACGTTGATGCGCACGTCGGGCTCGCGCATGTCCACCGACGGCCGCGCGCCGTCGGAATCCCGCAACTGGTCGACCACAGCGTCCTTGACCCGCTGGGCGGCAAAACGGCTGTGCGAAATCGCCGCCTTGATCCCCGTAAAATCGACTGCCAGCGTGTTGTCGGAGCCGAGATGGTCCGACCAGTCGATCGACATCGCCCCGCGATAGAGCCCATCGTCATCTTCCGCCCCGAACCGCGCGAGCGGCATCAGAATCCGATTGGCCACCCGAGACCAGAGGCAGGCGCGATAGGCGTCGACCAGCGCCCCCTCGAAAACTGCTCCCCCGCGCTGCGCATGAACGCCACCCAGGCCGATCGACTCGAGCTCCGTTGCAAGGAGATCCTGCAGTCCCCGCGGAGCGGTGGCGAAAAGCGTTCGGGTTTCGGACATGAAGGACTCGGCGTCGGCAAATGGCGGATCGTGAGTCTATCGGATTACGGCGTTGCAGAACGTCCGTAAAGTCATCGCGACCGGACCAGGCTAACCGTGAAGCCTCGTCAGAATTTCCAGCGCGAGACTATAGGTAGCCGGAGGCGTGGTCAGGTAGATCTGTTCTTCCAGCGAGCTCCCCGGAGCACAGCGGCCGAACCAGCCCACAGTACATGCCGTCATGGTGATGTAGTGGCCGCCTCCGCAACCGCCGATCCGTCGACAACCATAGAGCATGATGGCGACCCCTTGAGCCTCCAGCAGCTTCGCCTGCGGATAGGCACGGCGATGCTGCTCGATGCCGAGACGCCAGAGGGGACGACCGCTGTTCTCGACGGCATGTTGTCGATTGATGCGCGAAAGCGTCATCAACTCTTCCAGGCTAGTCGCGCGACGAAGCAGTTGCGAAAATCGATCGCTGCGACCCGCGTCCTCCGCACCCGCGAGATCTTCCTCCAACTCGTAGCGGCGCCCAACGTACGGATCCCGCGCCAATCGCTCGATCTGCGCCGCTTGCCCCTCGAGTTCCGCATCAATGCGCATCAGCTCGTCCAGTCGGGACTTCATGGCCTCCGCGGAGAGTTCAAGTCCAGCGCACCACTGACGCCGCTGCTCGATAAGCTCAGGCGAGTCGTTCACTTGCTCCTGGGCCCGAATGTGCTTCGGCGCGCAGAACTGACTCAACTCGTGCAGCTTTCTTGCCGCCAAGACGGGATCTGTCTCCGCCAGTCGTTCGAGGGCCTCCTCTCGCGCCAATGCGCTATGAGCTGTCTCGACTTTGCGCATGACCGCCAGGCGACTGTCCGGATGTTCAAATGACGACGATGGTGCATCTCGGCCTGCCTCCACCGATTTGGCGGCCGAATTTTCCAAAGCTACCCGTCTGCCCGCTGGCTTGCCCGAGCCCGGATCTTCCGTCTGGGCTGACTGTGACGCCGAACCGGATGGCACAGCCACGGACCCGGGATCCGTTGCCGCACCGCTCAGAAACCAGACGACCGCGCCCACGAGCAAAACCAGCGCAATCGGACCGAACCACCTGCCCCTGTTCATGGTCGACATCTCCACATTGCCAGTGCTTGAACCGTATCAGAAGCGTTCACGCCCGGCCATCCGCCCGGCGGGGAGCGATATGCGGTAGTCTTTGGTCCATCCGTCGTTGCAGAGGAGTACCGTCGTGCCCGTTTCCACCCACAAGACCGCGATCTCTCTGGCTCTCGGCCTCACCCTGGCGGCGGCAGCACCGTCCGGAGCCAGCGCGACGGAACTGATGTTGGCTCCGGGCGTGACCAGCGGCAGCGAGACAACGGCCAACGTCAGCCTGGCTTTCGACTGGGAACGACGCTGGTTCGAGAGTGATACGGGTCACCTGGGCGGCTACTGGAACGTGGCCTACACCTGGTGGGAAGCCGGCCGCTTCGGCAGCGACGAGCACTCGATCTCTGTTTCGCCCGTTCTGGTCTACCGTTTCAATGCAGAAGGCTGGGAACCCTTCGTCGAACTCGGCGTGGGCGCGGCGTACTTCAGCGACGACCGGGTCGGCGACCAGCGTCTGGGTTCACGCGCGCATTTCGAGGATCGCTTCGCCGTCGGCGTGCAGATGAGCGAACTGGATGCCCTGCGGCTGCGGATCATCCACTATTCCAACGCCAGCTTGAAGGAACCCAACGACGGTATCAATAGCTGGTCGGTGGTCTACAGCCGCCGATTCTGACACCCGGTCAGGGCCGGTTGTCGTCCTCGCCGTCCTCGCCGTCTTCATCCGGCGGAGACCGACGGGGCTTGGACGACCCGGAGTCTGAACTCGGGGAAGCCGATCCCGAAGGACGGTAGTCTTTCGGTGCGCCGATATGGCGCAAACGCACCTCCCGGTGACCGACCTGCGGCATGCGCTCGCGCACGGCTTCCTTGTCCACCAGTCGCTCGGCACCGTCGCTCAAGTGGTCGAAGACCTTCTTGTAGCTGTCGGTCAGCTCGTTGATCAGCTCGGCGGTCTGGACGAAGTGCGCGTTGACTTCCTCCCTGAATCGCTCGTTTTCGGCCTTGAGTTGGTTGACCGACGGCGCATGCGTACGCCGGGCGACGAGCAGCCAGGCCAGTCCGCCGCCAACGGCGAGCCCGACGAGAAGTCCGATGATGCCCCAGGTCATGCTGTCCACGTTGCTGCTCCTGCCTTGATGCCTGACGGCATCTTAACAAGGCCACCGTTACCGGTCCGTTATTTCTCGCCGTCCTTCCAGCGCAGTTCGTACAGGTCGTGGCGCCGGTCGGCCAGGTTGCGCACGGAGCCGTGGGAGCGGATCTCGCGCAGGTTGTCGAGGTCGAGATCGGCGATCAGCATGGTCTCGGTGTTGGGCGTGGCCTCGTGCGCGATGGCGTCGTGCGGAAAGGCGAAGTCGGAGGGCGTGAACACCGCGGCCTGCGAATACTGCATGTCCATGTTCTCGACCCGAGGCAGGTTGCCGACCGAGCCGGTGATCACGACGTAGCACTCGTTCTCGATCGCCCGCGCCTGGGCGCAGCGCCGCACCCGCAGGTAGGCGTTCTTGGTGTCGACCCAGTAGGGCACGAACAGGATGTTCATGCCGCCGTCGGCCAGTAGCCTGGGCAACTCGGGAAACTCCACGTCGTAGCAGATCAGGATGCCGATGCGCCCGCAGTCGGTGTCGAAGACCTTGACCTTGTCGCCGCCCTTCAGGCCCCAGTAACTAACCTCGTCGGGCGTGACGTGGACCTTGTACTGCCGATCCCAGGTGCCGTCGCGCCGGAGCAGGTAGCAGACGTTGCGCAGGCGCTCGCCGTCGTACTCGGGCATGGAGCCGGCGATGATGTTGATGTTGTAGGAAACCGCGAACTGCTGCATCTTGTCGCGGATAACGTCGGTGTAACCGGCCAGCTGGCGCACGGCCTCGGCCGGCCCCTGGTCGTTCCACGGCGCCATCATCGGGCCGTTGAAGAATTCCGGGAAGAGCACGACGTCGGCCTGGTAGCCCGACACCGCGTCGACGAAGTACTCGATCTGGTTGTAGAGGTCTTCCAGCGAATCGGTGCGCCGCATCTGCCACTGCACGGCGCCGACGCGCACGTCCGAGGGCCGGCCGCCGATCATCTTCTGATGGCCCTCGTCGTAGTAGATGTTCACCCACTCGAGAAGGACAGCGTGGCCGGCCGAATCGCGATCGTCGGGCAGGTAGTTGCGCACGATGCGCCGCACCTGGAAATCGTTGGCGAGCTGGAAGGTCAGGATGGGGTCGACGAGCTCGCGGGCGCGCACCTTCGCCACATACTGCTGCGGCGTCATTTCTTCGGCATGGTGCCGGTAGCCCGGGATACGCCCGCCCACGACGATGCCGCGCAGGTTCAGGTTTTCGCACAACTCCTTGCGGGCATCGTAGAGCCGACGGCCGAGCCGCAGGTCGCGATAGTCGGGATGCACGAAGACGTCCACGCCATAGAGCACGTCGCCCTTGGGATCGTGGGTCGTCAGGTAACCATTGCCGACGATGTCCCAGTAGCGGTGGCTCTGGCCCCAGCGGCTGTACTTGACGATCAGCGAGATCGCCGCAGCCACGACCTTGCCGTTGTCCTCGATGCAGATCTGGCCTTCCGGAAAGCGCGTGATCTGGGACTCGAACTGCTCCCGCTCCCAGGCGCCGTCGAGACCCTGGTAGACGCGCTCCATGATCTCGGCGATGTCGTCGTAGTCTTCCTTGCGCGAGGGGCGAAGGATCAGGCGGTGCGACTCGGAACTGGCGTCAGTCGTGCTCACTCGTGCACTCCCGCTTCGTGGAAAGGATGTGACCGCAGATTAACGCAGATCGAGGAAGCCCGGTCGCGCAGCGCCGCGGATTGCCGTCAATCGCCGACTTCGTAGACAGTCTCCCCGCCGACGACGGTTCGAAGCACCTCGATCCCGGCCAGCTCGGAGGCTTCGATCTCGAACGGGTCGGCATCGACGACAATGAAGTCGGCCTGTTTGCCCACGGCCAGGCTGCCCACCTCGTCCTCGGCGAAGCCGGCCCGGGCGGCGTCGATGGCGAAGCCGCGCAGGGCCTGCTCGAGGGTCAGGGCTTCCTGCGGGCGCCAGCCGCCGGGCGGCAGGCCGTCGCGCTGGCGCGTCACGGCCGCGTGGATGCCCAGCCAGGGATTGACCGGTTCGACCGGGAAGTCCGAGCCCAGCGCCAGGTGAATGCCGTGCTCGAGCATCGTCGCCCAGGCGTAGGCGCCCTCGAGGCGTTCCTCGCCCAGGCGTTCGCCGGCCCAGCGCATGTCGGAGGTCGCGTGGATGGGCTGCATGCTGGCGATGATGTCGTGCTCGGCCAGGCGCGGAATGTCGTCGGGGTGAATGATCTGGACGTGCTCGATGCGGTGGCGACCGGGGTTGTCCGGGTGCTCGCCCTGTCCGCCGGCAATGGCGTCGATGACCTGCCGGTTGGCGGCATCGCCGATGGCGTGGATGCCCAGCTGCAGGCCGCAACCCAGGGCGCGGTCGACCTGCGCCTGCATTTCCTCGTCGGAAAGAAACAGCAGGCCGCTGTTGCCCGGGTCGTCGCTGTAGTCTGCCAGCAACGCAGCGCCGCGGCTGCCCAGGGCACCGTCGGCATAGAACTTCACCGAGCGCGCCTCGAGCCGCTGTCCCGAGTGAGGCCCGTTCTCGCACAGCCAGTCGAGCATCGCCTCGTCGCCGTCGGCAAACGCTGTGATGCGCACCGGAAGCCCGTCGTTGCGGGCGCGCTCACGGAACATGCGGAAATGCTCCAGGCTGACGCCCATGTCGTGGACGCCGGTGACGCCGAATCGGCTCATCTCGGCCAGGGCCAGGTCGAAGGCCCGCTCGCGCACGGCCCGGTCGGGCGCCGGAACGGCCTCCTCGACGAAACGCATGGCGGTATCGATCAGCACGCCCTCGGGCTGGCCGTCTTCGTTGCGACGGATGTCGCCGCCCTGCGGCTGCCAGTCGCCGGCCAGGTCGCGGGTGGCAGCTTCAAGGGCCACCGAGTTGGCCCAGCCGGCGTGGCCGTCGACCCGCTCCAGCCACACGGGACGCTCCGGGAAGGCGGCATCGAGGTCGGCGGCGGTCGGAAAGGCCTGCCCCGCCCAGAGCGTCTGGTCCCAGCCGCGCCCCGTCAGCCAGGCGCCTTCCGGCAGCTGCCGGGCGTGCTCGCGCAGTCGCCCGATCACCTCGTCGATACTGCCGGCGCCGGTCAGGTCGGCCTGGAGACGGGCAAAACCCAGCCCCATGACGTGACCGTGCGCGTCGATCAGGCCCGGCATGATCGTGCGCCCGCCAGCATCGACCGCTGCCAGTCCCGGGTGGTCGGCCGCGAGGCCTTCGGCATCACCCAGATAGACGATGCGCCCCTCGGCGTTCCAGGCCATCGCGCCGGCGAGTGCTTGCTCCGGGTCGAGGGTATGAATGCGTGCGTTGACGATGGCGCCGGGTTGACCGGCCAGCGCAGACAAAGAAAGCAGAAGGAGGGGCAGAAGCAGGAAGCGGCGTGACATGGCAGAATCGTACCGGACAGTCTGGGGAACGCCGGCCAGTCTCCAACGCCGTCACGGTTTCGTCAAGCGTCCGTCACCGGACTGCCACGGGCCGTCCCTAGCCTGCAGTCACATCCTTGCCGAGGTGGCGACATGACACAGCGCAACCCGTTTCCGTTCAAGCGCAACGTGCGCACGATCTGGATTTCCGACGTGCACCTGGGGTTCCCCGGCTGCAGCGCGGACTACCTGCTCGATTTCATTCGCGGGATGCGTTGCGAGACCCTCTACCTGGTCGGCGACATCGTCGATTTCTGGTACCTCAAGAAGAAGCGCTACTGGCCGCAGAGCCACAGCAACGTCATCCGCTCCCTGCTCGGCAAGGCCAAGCACGACACGCGCGTGGTCTTCGTGCCCGGCAACCACGACGAGGCCATGCGCCAGTACGACGGCATGACGATCGGCAATATCGAGGTCATCAACGAGGTCGTCCACGAAACCGCCGACGGCCGTCGCCTGCTGATCCTCCACGGCGACCAGTTCGACGCCGCCGTGGTCAGCTCGCCGCTGCTGGGCCTGATCGGATCCAGGCTCTACGATGGACTGCTCAAGCTCAACCGCCTGGTCAACTGGGTGCGCACGAAGATGGGCCGCGAGCATTGGTCGCTGGCCGCCTATCTCAAGCAGCGCGTCAAGAAAGCGGTCAAGTTCATGTCGAACTTCGAGGAAGCCGTCCGCCGCTCGGCCGAAAAGAACGAAGTCGACGGCCTGGTCTGCGGCCATATCCATCGCCCGGAAATCGCCGT
>JAASTB010000084.1 GCA_021767625.1 Wenzhouxiangella sp. | reverse complement strand
GCGGTTTCCCAGCCTGCAACGGCCATCTCGCGCGAGACGCGCTCGGTGAATTCCAGCGACTCGGGCTGGCCGTACTGCTTGCGCAGCATGGTCAGGGCCGAACCCAGGCCCAGGAAACCCATGCCGTGGCGGCGCTTGTACATGATCTCCTCGCGCTGCTTGCCCAGCGGCAGGCCGTTGATTTCGACGACGTTGTCGAGCATGCGCGTGAAGATCTTGACCGTGCGGCGGTACTCGTCCCAGTTGAAGCGCGCGTTCTCGGTGAACGGCTCCTCGACGAAGCGGGTGAGGTTGACCGAACCGAGCAGGCAGGCGCCGTAGGGCGGCAGCGGCTGCTCGCCGCAGGGATTGGTGGCGCGGATGTTCTCGCACCACCAGTTGTTGTTCTGTTCGTTGATGCGGTCGACCAGCACAAAGCCCGGTTCGGCGTAGTCGTAAGTGCTGGTCATGATCATGTTCCACAGGCGCTTGGCCGGCACCTTGCGGTAGATCTTGCAGGCCACCAGGCCCTCGTCGTTGCTGACGTAGCCCTCGGTGGTCGGCCACTCGCGCCAGATCACCTGCTCGGGATCGTTGACGTCGATTTCCTCGGCCTCGCTGTCGAGCACCGGGAAGACCAGCGGCCAGTCGGTGTCGTCGACCACGGCCTGGACGAAGTCGTCGGTGATCAGCAGCGAGCAGTTGAACTGGCGCAGCACGCCGTCCTCGCGCTTGGCGCGGATGAAGTCCATGACGTCGGGGTGCGAGACGTCGAAGGTGGCCATCTGCGCGCCGCGGCGGCCACCGGCCGACGAGACGGTGAAGCACATCTTGTCGTAGATATCCATGAACGACATCGGACCCGAGGTATAGGCGCCCGCCCCCGAAACGTAGGCGCCCTTGGGCCTGAGCGTCGAGAACTCGTAGCCGATGCCGCAGCCGGCCTTGAGCGTCAGGCCCGCTTCGTGGACCTTGCCCAGGATGTCGTTCATCGAGTCGCGGATGGTGCCCGAGACCGTGCAGTTGATGGTCGAGGTGGCCGGCTTGTGCGCCAGCGCACCTGCGTTGGAGGTGATGCGCCCGGCGGGAATCGCCCCGCGCCGCAGCGCCCACAGGAATTCACGATACCAGTGAGAGCGCTTGTCGTCGCCCTCCTCCACCTCGGCCAAGGCCCGCGCGACACGCTTGTAGGTGTCGTCGATTTCCTGGTCGATGATCTCCCCCGATTTCGACTTGAGACGGTACTTCTTGTCCCAGATGTCCAGCGACGCTTCCTGGAAGGCGATATCCGGAAGCGCGGCCGTCAAAGCTTCTGCCGAAACGCTCATGCCGCAACCTCTTGATTATTGTGTCCTAGTCCCGGTTATGCACAGGCTTTCCACCGCCTTTTCACAACCAGTTGTGCCAATCCCGATTACCGACCACAAGATATTGTGTCAGCGGACATACCTTACGCCCAAGACCCGGGTGATTCAAGCTCTGTGATAGCTCACTTTTTGAGCAACAAAACGAGACGCGCCCGACAGCCAGCAGCTGCGGGCGTTCGCGAGTTCAATGCAGTTCGGATCGAAACCGAATCGACCCCGGACGGGGACGAACGACTAGTCGGTTTCGGGTTTGAGATCGCGCTCCATCAGGACCTGGACGCCCTTGCGGGCATTCCAGCCGCGGAACAGGATGCCGTGCACCTGCTCGGCGATGGGCATCTCCACGCCGGCCCGTTCGGCCAGGCGCATGACTTCCTCGGCGGTCTTGATGCCTTCGACCACCTGGCCGATCTCGGCCACGGCCTCGTCGACCGAACGCCCCTGCCCCAACGCCAGGCCCAGGCGCCGGTTGCGCGACTGGTCGCCGGTACAGGTCAGGACCAGGTCGCCGATGCCGGCCAGGCCCATCAGGGTGTGGTCGTCGGCGCCCAGGGCGCGCCCGAGCCGCCGCATCTCGGCCAGGCCGCGGGTGATCAGCGCCGCCCGGGTGTTGTGGCCCAGGCCCATGCCGTCGGCCATGCCGCAGGCCACCGCGAGCACGTTTTTGATGGCGCCGCCGAGTTCCGCGCCGACCAGGTCGGCCGTGTAATAGGCGCGGAAATTGTTGCCGTGCAGCAGTTCCGCCCAGACCTGCCCGAAGTCGGGATCCGTGGCCGCCACGGTCACGGCCGTGGGCAGCGACTGGGCCACCTCGCGCGCAAACGACGGGCCGGTGATCAGCGCCAGCGGAATCTCCGGCCCGAAGCGATCGCGGGCCACCTCGTGCAGCAGGCGGCCGGTGCCGGGTTCGAAACCCTTGCTGGCCCAGGCCAGGCCGGTTTCGGCCGTGACGAAGGGCGCGACGCGATCCAGGGTCTCGCCGAAGGCGTGGCTGGGCGTGGCCACCAGCAGGCGCTCGGCACCGCGGCAGGCGGCCTCGAAATCACCGGTGGCGTGCAGCGATTCGGGAAACGGGCTGTCGGGCAGGTAGCGCTGGTTGACGCGGTCGCGCTCCATGGCCTCGGCGCGCTCGGCGTCGCGCGCCCACAGGCGCACGTCGTGACCCATGCGCGCCAGCTGCATGCCCAGCGCCGTGCCCCAGGAGCCGGCGCCCAGAACCGCTATGCTCGTGGCCATGCCCGGCGCCGTTTACTCGCTTTCGCCGCCGGATTCGGCGCCCTCGGCCTGCTGCCGCTGGCTGGCCTCTTCCAGGCGCTGGCGGAAGACCGCCTCGAAATTGACCGGCTGCAGCGGCGGCATGAAGAATCCGCCGGCGCTGACCATCGAGCCGATCTGCGAACGGCAGTACGGGAACAGCACGTTCGGGCAGAGCACGTTGAGCACGTAGGGGATCTGCTGCTCGCTGAAGCCCGAAAGCTGGAAGAAGCCGCCGTACTGGACTTCGCACAGGAAGGCGGTCTTGTCGCCCTGCTTGGAGGTGACGGTGACCGACAGGACGACGTGGTTGCGGCCCTCGCCCACGTTCTCGCTGCGCTGCGAGAGGCTCAGGTTGACTTCCGGCTCGGCGCCGCTCTGGTTGAGTTCCAGCACGTTCGGGGCCTCGAAGGAGGCGTCCTTGAGGTAGACGTGCTGGACCGCCATCTGGGCTTCCTGCTCGTTGCCGGCTGCGGCCTGCTGATTCTCTTCTTCTGCCATTGCTTGAACTTTCCTTTGCAGTAATCTGAATTAGTTGAAAAAACGGAGCGCTTGGGCTCGAGCCTACTGCTCCGATTCCGGGGTTTCGGACGCTTTGCCGTCCTTGGACTTCTTGCGGCGCTTGCCCTTGCCCTTGCCTTCTTCGGCCTTGCCCGCGCCCTTGTGGCGCGAGACCGGCTGCTGGTCGTTGATCCACTGCGTCAGACCGCCGCCGAGGACGTTGACGTTGGTGAACCCCAGCTTGACCAGGCGGCCGGCCATCTGCGGAGCGACCTGGTTGTTGCGGCAGTAGACCAGCACCGGCTGCTCGCGGTACTTGAGCAGCTGCTGGTTGCCGGACTCGATGCGCGAGGGCGGCATGTGCAGAGCGCCGCGGATATGACCCTTGGCGTAGTCCGTGCTGTTGGAGACATCGATGACCACCGGATCCTCGCGGTTGAGCATCTGAACCGCCTGGGCGGTGCTCAGCTCGTTCCACTTGCGAAACAGGCGGCTGATCTCGTAGGCGACGAAGGCGAGGATGGCCACGGCCAGCGCGCCGGTCAGCAGCGGGTGGTTGCCCGTGAACTCGAGGACTTGTTCCATGGAGTGAATCGGCTCGGGTCAAAGCCGCCCATTATCCTTGATCCGGCGCTTTGTTGCCAGCACCGTGCCGGTCGGCTGTGTGATAATTCCTTTCGACCCGCCCAAAAACCGGAAAGCCGAGGAACGATGTCACGACCCCGACCGCTGATGCTCCTGATTCTCGATGGCTGGGGGCAGCGCGAAGCTGCCGAAGACAACGCCATCACGACCGGCCGCACGCCCAACTGGGACGCCCTGTGGGCCGATCATCCGCGCACCCTGCTCGACACTTCCGGCGAATCGGTCGGCTTGCCGGCCGGCCAGATGGGCAACTCGGAAGTCGGCCACATGAATCTCGGCGCCGGCCGCATCGTCTACCAGGAACTCACGCGCATCGGCAAGGCGATCGAAGACGGCAGCTTTGAAAAAAACCCCGCCCTGCTCGGCGGCATCGAGAAGGCACGGGCCGCGGGCGGCTGCGTGCACATCATGGGCCTGCTCTCGCCCGGCGGCGTGCACAGCCACGAGAATCACCTGCTGGCCACGCTGGCGATGGCCCTGGACAACGGCGCACCCGAAGTCGCCGTCCACGTCTTTCTCGACGGCCGCGACGTGCCGCCGCGCAGCGCCGCCGAATCGATCGAGCGCCTGGAAGCGGCCGTGGCCGCCGACGATCGCGCCCGCATCGCCAGCGTCAGCGGCCGCTACTACGCGATGGACCGCGACCAGCGCTGGGATCGCACCGAGCTGGCCTGGAATGCGATCGTCGAAGCGCAGGCGGCGTTCACGGCCGAGACCGCCTCGGCCGCACTGCAGGCTGGCTACGAACGCGACGAGGACGACGAGTTCGTCAAGCCGACCGTCGTCGGCGACGGGCGTCGGGTCGAAGACGGCGATGCCGTCCTGTTCATCAATTTCCGCGCCGACCGCGCCCGCCAGCTCACGCGGGCCTTCGTCGAACCCGGCTTCGACGGCTTCGAATGCCGCCGACCGCGGCTGTCGGCCATGGTCACCATGACGCGCTACCAGGACGACCTGCCGGTCGAGGTGGCCTTCGACAAGCAGCACTTCGAGCACCTGTTCGGGGCGGAACTGGCCGCCGCGGGCCTGAAGCAGCTGCGCATCGCCGAGACCGAGAAGTACGCCCACGTCACCTATTTCTTCAACGGCGGCGAGGAGAAGGTCTTCGAAGGCGAGGACCGCAAGCTGATTCCCTCGCCCAAGGTTGCCACCTACGACCTGCAGCCGGAGATGAGCGCACCGACGCTCTCGCATGAACTGACCGCCGCGATCGACAGCGGCGACTACGACGTCATCGTCTGCAATATCGCCAACCCCGACATGGTCGGTCACAGCGGCAGGTTCGAGGCCGCCGTGGCTGCGGTCGAAGCGGTCGACCGGGTCCTCGGCGAGGTGCTGCCGGTGCTCGAGCGCGCCGGCGGCGAAGCCCTGGTCACGGCCGATCACGGCAACGTCGAGCAGATGAGCGATCCCGACAGCGGCCAGGCGCACACCTCCCACACCACCAACCCGGTGCCGCTGGTCTATTTCGGACCGCGCTCGGTCGAGTTGCGCGACGGCGGCAGCCTGCGCGACATTGCCCCGACGATGCTGGCCCTGCTCGAACTGCCCCACCCCGCGGCGATGACCGGCCGTTCCCTGATCCGGATCGACTGAAGGCCAGTGCGCCCGGCCCGGTCGCTCCTGCCCCTGCTCATCGCGGCGGCGCTGACGGCGTCGCCGCTCGCCCCCCTGCGGGCGCAGGACGATCGCGAGGCCGTCGAGGCCGAGCTCGAGGAAGTGCGCGCCGAGATCGCCGAGATCCAGTCGCGCATCGACGAGAACCTGGGCAACCGCGATCGCCTGCTCGAGGCCCTGGCCGACGCCGAACGCTCGGTCGGCCGCGCCCGTCGCGCCCAGGCCGAGACCGACCGGGCGCTTTCGGAAGTGCGCGCCGACATCTCGGAACTGGAGTCGCGGCAGGCCGGGCTCGAGGAGCAGGTCGGTGAACGCGCCGGTGAACTGGCCATGCAGCTGGTCACGGCTTATCGCCAGGGCAGCCAGTCGCGGCTGAAGATGTTGCTCAACCAGGACGATCCGCGCCGCCTCTCGCGCCGGCTGGCCTACCACGGCTATCTTTCCAGGGCGCGCCTGTCGGCCATCGAGGAACTGCGCGAGACCGTCTCCGCGCTCGAAGGCACACGCGAGGAACTGGCCGACGAGGCCGAGCGGCTCGGCGAGTTGCTGGCCGAGCGCCAGCGAGAAACACGGCGCCTGGAATCGGCCATGGGGCAGCGGGAAGAAGCACTTTCCGCGCTGGACCAGCGCCTCGCCAGCGATCGCGAACAGCTTGCCGACCTGGAGCGCGACGCCGCGGAACTGACCCGCCTGCTCGAACAGCTCGCCGACGTACTGGCCGACGTACCCGCCGATGTCGAGATTCCGCCTTTCGCTGAGCTGGCCGGCGAACTGGACATGCCGGTCTCCGGCCGCGTGCTGGAAGCCTTCGGCGACCACCGCAGCGGCGAGTTGCAGTGGACGGGCTGGCTGATCGAGGCCGACACCGGCGACGAGGTCCGCTCGGTCGCCCACGGCCGCGTGGCCTACGCCGACTGGCTGCGCGGTTACGGCCTGCTGCTGATCATCGACCACGGCGACGAGTACATGAGCCTCTACGCCCACAACGAGGCGCTGATGCGCGACGTGGGCGACTGGGTCGCCCCGGGCGACGTGGTGGCGCTGGCCGGAAGATCCGGCGGCGTCGATGCGCCCGCCCTCTACTTCGAGCTCAGGAAAAGCGGCCGGCCGGTGGACCCGGCCGGCTGGATCAACCGCTAAGGCGCCGGATAGACGTAGCTGGTGCCGAAGCCGAGCGGGATGCCGAGCATCCAGTAGCCGATCAGGAAGACCGACCAGACCAGCAGGAACACCACCGAGTACGGCAGCATCAGCGACACCAGGGTGCCGATGCCGGTGCCCTTGACGTAGCGCTGGCAGTAAACCACCACCAGCGGGAAGTACGGCATCAGCGGCGTGATGATGTTGGTGGAGGAATCACCCACGCGATAGGCGGCCTGGGTCAGTTCCGGCGAAAAGCCGACCTGCATCAGCATGGGCACGAAGATCGGCGCCAGCAGCGCCCACTTGGCCGAGGCCGAGCCGACGAACAGGTTGACGAAACCGACCAGGATGATGATGCCGAACAGGGTCGCCCCGCCCGGCAGGGCCAGCTCGCGCAGGAAATTGCCGCCCTCGACGGCCAGCAGCACACCCAGGCCCGAACGGCCGAACTCGGCCACGAACAGGGCGCAGAAAAAGGCCATGACGATGTAGTAGGCCATCGAGCCCATGGTCTCGGACATGGCGTCGACCACGTCCTTGCTCTTCTTGAAGCTGCCGGTCATGAAACCGTAGATCACGCCCGGCATCACGAAGAAGATGAAGATCAGCGGCACGATCGACTGCATGATCGGCGCGGCGAACTCGGTCAGGTTGCCCTCGGGATCGCGGAACGGCGAGGCCTCGGGAATGAGCGACAGGATAAGCAGCACGAATCCGACCACCATGACCGTCGTGGCCACCCACATCGCGCGGTTTTCCTTCGCGTCAATGGGGTGCATTTCGGGCATGTCGTCGGCGTCCCCGTCGAGCGGCGTATTGGCCAGTCGCGGTTCGATCACGCGGTCGGTGAGCCACCAGCCCAGCAGCACGATGAGCACCGAAGAGGCCGAGGTGAAGAAATAGTTGATCAGGGGATGCAGTTCGACCGAACCGTCGACCAGGTGGGCCGCCGGCAGGGTGAAGCCCATCAACAGCGGGTCGATGGCCGAGGGAACGAAGTTGGCGGAAAAACCGCCCGAAACCCCGGCGAACGCCGCGGCGATGCCCGCCAGGGGATGCCGGCCGGCCGCGTAGAAGATGATGCCGCCGAGCGGGATCACGACCACGTAGCCGGCGTCGACGGCCGTGTGGCTGACGATGGCGATGAGGATCAGCATCGGCGTGAGCAGCAGCTTGGGCGTGAACGCCAGCAGCTTCTTGAGCAGCGCGTTGATGTAGCCGCTCTGTTCGGCCACGCCGACGCCCAGCATGGCCACGAGCACCACGCCCAGCGGCGCGAAGCCGGTGAAGGTGTCGACCATGGTGGTCAGGAAACTCACCAGTTGCTCGCCGGTGAGCAGGTTGGTGATGGTGATCGCCTCGCCGGTCGATGGGTGCTGGGCGCCGAACTGGATACCCGACAACAGCCAGGACAGGATCCAGATGACCACCATCAGCAGCAGGAAGAGCATGGCCGGATCGGGCAGCTTGTTGCCGACGACCTCGATGAAATTCAGCGCGCGATTGAGCCAGCCGCGCTCGCTGCCGGCGTCGCCGGCGGGTTGTTGCTCGGTGCTGTTCATGTCCTTGGATGGTCCCCGTCGAGTCGTTTTTATGGTCGATTGATTCCCTCGCGACCCCGACCGGCCCGGATGGGCGGCGGCGCCGGAAGCGCCGAAAACGTTACCACAACTGCCCTGCCCCGGCCACTCGCCGCGGTCGTGC
>JAASTB010000083.1 GCA_021767625.1 Wenzhouxiangella sp. | reverse complement strand
TCGACCGGCGAGCGCACCGTCGTGACGCCGGCCTCCTCGAGCGCCGCGTACTTGGCCTCGGCCGTGCCCTTGCCGCCGGCGATGATGGCGCCGGCATGGCCCATGCGCTTGCCGGGAGGCGCGGTAACGCCGGCGATATACGCGGCCACGGGCTTGGTGACGTGATCGGCAATGAACTCAGCTGCCTCTTCCTCGGCCGAACCGCCGATTTCGCCAACCATGATGATGCCCTCGGTCTCCGGATCTTCCTCGAACAGCGACAGGCAGTCGACGAAGTTCATGCCCTGGATCGGGTCGCCGCCGATGCCGATGCAGGTCGACTGGCCCAGGCCCACCTGGGTGGTCTGGTAGACCGCTTCGTAGGTCAGCGTGCCCGAACGGGAAACGACGCCGATCCTGCCCTTCTTGTGGATCTGGCCGGGCATGATGCCGATCTTGCACTCGTCGGGGGTGATGATCCCGGGGCAGTTCGGTCCGATCAGGGTCACGTCGTCGTAGTTGTTGAGCGCGGCCTTGACGCGCATCATGTCGAGCACCGGAATGCCCTCGGTGATGCACACGATCACGCGCACGCCGGCGTCGGCGGCCTCGAGAATGGCATCGGCCGCAAAGGGCGGCGGCACGAAGATCATCGACGCGTCCGCGGCGGTCTCCTCGACCGCTTCATCGACGGTGTTGAACACCGGCAGGCCCAGGTGCTCCTGGCCGCCCTTGCCCGGCGTGACGCCGCCGACCATGCGCGTGCCGTAGGCAATGGCCTGCTCGGAATGGAACGTGCCCTGGCTACCGGTGAAGCCCTGGCAGATGACCTTGGTCTTGCTGTCGATCAATACACTCATTGCTAATTCCTTCAGGCGCCCGCCGCTTCCACGGCCTTGCGCGCACCGTCATTGAGATCGTCGGCGGGGATGATGTCGAAGTCGCTGTTGGCAAGCATTTCCTTGCCCTTGTCCACGTTGGTGCCTTCCAGGCGCACAACCAGCGGAACATCCATGTCGACATCCTTGACCGCTTCGATGATGCCCTCGGCGATCGCGTCGCAACGCACGATGCCCCCGAAGATGTTGACCAGGATGGCCTTGACGTTGTCGCCGGAGAGAATCAGCTTGAAGGCCTCCTTGACGCGTTCGGCGTTGGTGCCGCCGCCGACGTCGAGGAAGTTGGCCGGCTCGCCGCCGGCGAGCTTGATCACGTCCATGGTGGCCATCGCCAGGCCGGCGCCGTTGACCATGCAGGCGATATTGCCGTCAAGCGTGACGTAGTTGAGGTCGTGCTTGCTTGCGGCCAGCTCGGTCGGGTCTTCCTGGGACTCGTCGCGCATTTCGGCGATGTCGGCATGGCGGAACAGCGCGTTGTCGTCGGCGTTGAGCTTGGCGTCGAGCGCGCTGAGGTCGCCGTTGCCGTCGATGATCAGCGGATTGACCTCGATGAGGCTGATGTCCTTTTCCATGAACAGGCGATAGAGGCCGCTCATGATCTTGACCAGCTGCTTGACCTGCTTGGCGTTCAGGCCCATGCGGAAACCGATGTGACGCGCTTGGTACGGCATGAAACCGGCGGCCGTATCGACCGGCGCGGTGATGATCTTCTCGGGCGTCTCCGAAGCGACCTGCTCGATGTCGACGCCACCGGCAGCCGAGCCCATGAACACGACCGATTTCTGCGCGCGGTCGACCAGGGCGCCCAGGTAGAGCTCCTGCTTGATGTCGGTGGCTTCGGCAACCAGAACCGAATTGACCGGCAGCGCGCGACCACCCGTCTGGTAGGTCTCGATGTTCATGCCGAGCATCTTCTCGGCAGCCTCGCGCACCTCGTCGAGGCTGGAAACCAGCTTGACCCCGCCGGCCTTGCCGCGGCCGCCCGCGTGGACCTGGGCCTTGATCACCCATTCGCTGCCGCCGAGCTGCTTGGCCGCCGCAACGGCCTCATCGACGGTTGTTGCCAGCTCTCCACGCGGCACGGGAATACCGTACTGCTCGAACAGCTCCTTGGCCTGGTACTCGTGAAAATTCATGCTTGGAAAACCCGTTGGTGATGATTGGATTGATTCGATCCGGAAAAATCGGCGCGCGACCCGCTGGCCGGCCTCGCCGAAACCGGCGTATTCTGGAACAAGCCGGCCCATTTATCAAACCGCGCCCCGTTGGGCGGGCCCGTCGGGGCGGCTCGGACCGTTCCACGTCGCCGAGCGAGACCGCCAGCGGCCGGGCGGCGACGAACGCGGGCCTCCCGGCACCCGCCGGGGTGTCGGTGCAGCGCTTGAGGGGGTAGTATACTCGTCGGCAGGAAGGCCCGCGTAAGGACGCAGCAAGACGTCCACGTCGGCGGCATTCACGACCTTGAACGGCACGAGACCAGGAGATCGAAGCTTGAAGACATTCGGCACGCTGGTAGCCGACGAGGAGGTGGTCGGGCGCGCCCTGCACTACCTGAATGCGTTTCGGGTGCTGGTCTCGATCGCCGCGCTGATCGCAGTATTCAGCCCGCTGGCGGCGGATATTCAGGGTTATCGCATCTTTCTCGCGCAGGCGGCCGCGCTGACCTACGCCGGCAGCGCAATCGGTTTCCTCGTCTTTCACCTTCGGCGCAGCATCGACGTCTCGGAACTGGCCTCCTTTTCGCTTGCCAGCGACCTGATCCTGATCGGGTTGATCCTGCACGCTTTCGGCGGCATCGAGAGCGCCCTGGTCATCCTGCTTCTGTTTACCGTCGGCATCGCCGGCCTGATCCTCGACCTGCGCACCACTCTCTTGTTCGCATCGCTCGTGACGCTGGGCCTGCTGCTGGACGCCTGGCTGAACCAGCGTGGCGCGCTGGAGGCGCGGTCTCTGTTCCAGGCGGCCCTCTACGGGGTGGGCGCTTTCGGCATTGCCATCGGCGCCTCCCTGCTTGGCCGCTGGGGCCGCGAGTACAAGCTGCTTGCCGAACGGCGGGGGCTCGACCTGGCCAACCTCGGCCACATCAACGAACTCATCATCCACAAGCTGCGCTCGGGCGTGCTGGTGGTGGACTCCCAGGACCGGATCCGTCAAATGAACGAAGCGGCCTGGTACCTGCTGGGCAACCCCCCCGTCAACGACCGCAACCTGCGCACGATCGCGCCGCCGCTCGCCGAGCGGCTCGAGCGCTGGCGCAAGACCGGCAAGACCGAGGACGAGGGACTGCTGCTGCAGTCGACCCAGTCGGCGGTCGTTCCGACCATGCTGACGATGCCGGGCGTGAACGAAACCGAAGCCACGCTGATCTTCCTCGAGGACACCTCCGTGGTCAGCCGGCGCGCCCGCGACCTGGCCCAGGCCTCCCTGGCCCGGCTGTCGGCGAGCATCGCCCACGAAATCAGGAACCCGCTGGGCGCGCTCAGCCACGCGGCACAGCTCATCAACGAGTCCGAAGATCTCAACAAGGCCGATCGCAAGCTCGTCGGCATGATGCTCAACCACGCCGCGCGCATGAACGACATCGTCGAAAACGTGCTCAAGCTCTCGCGTCGCGAGCGGGCCCGCATCGAATCGGTCAACCTGATCAGCTGGATCCGCAAGCTGGCCGGCGACTTTCGCCGCTACCACAAGCTCGACTCCAACCGGGTCCGGCTTGAAGTGCCATCGGCGGCCATCATGGTGCTGATCGACGCCAGTCAGCTCAGCCAGGCGGTTTGGAACCTGATGGAGAACGCGCTCAAGCACGCGCGCACGGAAGAGCAGGAAGTGGTCATCACGTTGCGCGTGAGCCCGATCCGCGGCCATCGTGAAATCGCGCTGGACATCATCGACAATGGGCCCGGCATACCGCTGGAGAAGCGCTCGCAAGTATTCGAGCCCTTCTTCACGACGCACAAGCAGGGGTCCGGCCTCGGCCTTTACCTGGCCAGGCAGCTCTGCGACGCCAACCAGGCGCCGCTTGAGTACGTCCAGGTGCCCAACAGCGGCGCCTGCTTCCGAATCCTGCTGCGACGACCGGAATCGGGGGAAGTGGCCGGCCGGATCAGCAAACAGCCGACGCGAGCGAAGCGGGCCGCGGGCTGAATTCGACTGAAAGCTGAAACTCGAGGATGGCAATGAGCGAAATGCGCGCTTTGGTGGTGGACGATGAGCCGGACCTGCGGGAACTGCTCGACATGACGCTGACCCGCATGGGACTGGACGTCGAGACCGCCGAGGATCTCTCGACCGCCCGCCGCCTGCTGGCCAACGGCACCGACTACGCCTTCTGCCTGACCGACATGCGGCTGCCCGACGGCAACGGTCTGAGCCTGATCAAGGAAATCTCGCGCGACTACCCGCACATGCCGGTAGCGATGATCACCGCCTACGGCAAGGTCGACGACGCGGTGACCGCGCTGAAGTACGGCGCCTTCGATTTCGTGTCCAAGCCCGTCGACCTCGAAGTCTTGCGCAACATGGTGCGCACCGCGATCAAGCTGCGCCAGGACGACGCCGAAATGGCCCCCGCCAAGCCGGAAGCCGGCAAGGAGAAGCCCGAGGCCAGGCGCAAGGCCGATGCCGAGTCAGAGGCCGATGTGTCGGCCGGAACCCCCGGCGGCGAGAGCCTCTTGAGGCAGCGCCTGGTAGGCCGCTCGCAAGCCATGGACCGGGTTCGCCAGACGATCACCAAGCTGGCCCGCAGCCAGGCCCCCGTGCTGATCAGCGGCGAATCCGGCACCGGCAAGGAACTCGCCGCCCAGCTGATCCACGACCTGGGCCCGCGAGCCGAGCAACCTTTCGTGGCGGTCAACTGCGGCGCCATTCCGTCGGAGCTGATGGAAAGCGAGTTCTTCGGCCACATGAAAGGCAGTTTCACCGGCGCCGACGCGGACAAGGAAGGCCTCTTCCAGGCCGCCAACGGTGGCACGCTTTTCCTCGACGAGGTCGCCGACCTGCCGCTGAACATGCAGGTCAAGCTGCTGCGCGTCATCCAGGAGAAAACGGTGCGCCCGATCGGCGGACGCGAGGAGATCAAGATCGACGTGCGAATCCTGTCGGCCACGCACAAGGCGCTCAAACCGCTGGTGGAGTCGGGCGAGTTCCGCAACGACCTCTACTACCGACTCAACGTGATCGACCTGCCCATGCCCAGCCTGCGCGATCGCCGCGGCGACATCCGGCTGCTGGCCGAGCACTTCCTGGGCGTGATCGGCGAGCAATGGGGAGAACCGCCGCGCAAACTCAGCACCGCGGCCATGGATGCACTCCAGAATCACAGGTTCTCGGGTAACGTGCGTGAGTTGGTCAACATCCTCCAGCGCGCCGTCACCATGTGCGAAGGCGACGAGATCAGCGTCGAGGATCTCAACATCGAGCAGGGCATGCTAGACGAGGACAATGTCGACGTCAGCCCGCCCGAGGACCGTAGCCTGGACGACTACATGGAAGACATCGAAAGACGAATCCTCGAGAAGGCGTTGGTGGAAGCCAAGTACAACAAGACCGAGGCCGCCCGGCAGCTGGGCATTTCGTTCAGGTCTCTGCGCTACAAACTCAAGAAGTACGATATCGACTGATGAACGACGCGGGAGCGCAACGGAACGCCGAACCGGCAACTCTTGCCGAGCCGGCTCCCGCGTGCAACGAGTTGGCCGTCGAGGAGATTTCGCGCGAACAGCTACTCAGCGACTTCCGCGCCGTCCGAGCCGCCACTGAACGCCTGGCCGCCGGGCTGACGGCGGAAGACCAGAATATCCAGTCGATGGCCGGCGCCAGCCCGGTCAAGTGGCACCGGGCGCACACGACCTGGTTCTTCGAAACGTTCGTCCTCAAGCCCTATGACCCCGCCTGGCGGGAGATTGACCCCACCTGGGCCTACCTGTTCAACTCCTACTACAACGGCGTGGGTGAACAGTATCCTAGGCCGCAGCGCGGCCTGATCTCGCGCCCCGATGTCGAGGAAGTCGGCCGATATCGCAGCGTCGTGGACCAGGCCATCATGGAATTGATCGAGCGCGCGCCGGGCAAGCGCTGGATCGAGCTGGCTGCAATCGTTCGGCTCGGGCTCAACCATGAACAACAGCACCAGGAACTGATTGCCACCGACCTCAAGCATGGCTTCTCGTTCAACCCGCTTCATCCGGCCTGGACGGATCTTCCGCCGGCGGCGCGACAGCCGGCCGCTGAGCTTCGCTGGATCGGCTACGAGGAGCGCATCGCCGAAATCGGCGCCGTCGACGACGGGCGCTACTGCTTCGACAACGAGCTGCCGCGCCACCGCGAAGTCGTCGAGGCCTTCGAGATCGCCTCGCGTCCAGTGACCTGCGGCGAATTCATCGCCTTCATCGAAGACGGCGGCTACCGCAACGTTGATCTCTGGTTGTCCGACGGCTGGGCCTGGATGCAGGAAACGGGCACTCGAGCCCCCCTGTACTGGCAACAGGGCGACGACGGGCGGTGGTGGCAGTACACGCTCGGCGGCCTGCGGCCGGTCGACGAACAGGAAACCCTGGCCCACGTCAGTTTCTACGAGGCCTTCGCTTACGCCCAGTGGGCGGGCGGGCGCCTGCCGACGGAAGCCGAGTGGGAGATCGCCGCCGAGTCCGCCAACGGCAATGGTCCCTTCGCCGAGGACGAACGCTTCCACCCCGCCGCGGTGACCGGTACCCCCACCGGGTCGCCGGCCGCCATGTTCGGCAATGTCTGGGAGTGGACGGCCTCGAGCTATGCACCCTATCCCGGCTTCGAGGCGCCGCCCGGGGCCGTGGGCGAATACAACGGAAAGTTCATGGCCAACCAGATGGTGCTTCGCGGCGGCAGTTGCGCCACCCCGAGAGGGCACATTCGGGCCACCTACCGCAATTTCTTCTATCCGCCCGACCGCTGGCAATTCAGCGGAATTCGGCTTGCACGCCGCGCATGAGCGACACTGCCCGGATCGAGGCCTTTCGCGAGGACGTGCTGGCCGGCCTTTCGGCCGAACAGCCGTCGATTCCCTGCAAGTATCTCTACGATGCCAAGGGCTCGGACCTCTTCGAGCGCATCTGCGAAACACCCGAATACTACGTCACGCGGGCCGACCTGGCGCTCCACGAAGCTCACCTGCCCGAAATCGCGGCCATGATCGGCCCGGACGCTCACGTCATCGAACTGGGCTCGGGCGCCGGCATCAAGACGCGACAACTCCTCGCCCGGCTCGAATCGCCGCGCGCCTATACCCCGATCGAGATATCGGCCGCTGCCCTGGCCCAGTCCACGCGGGACCTTGAAGCCGCATTCCCCGACATCGAGATCCGCCCCGTCCAGGCCGACTACACGCAGCCCATCGCCTCGGAAGCACTGGAGCTCGACCCGCCCGCCCGCCGGCGCGTCGTCTACTTCCCGGGATCGACCATCAGCAACTTCGAGCACGACGATGCCGTTGCCTTCCTCGACCGCCTGCGCCGCATCGCCGCCCCATCGGGCGCCGTGCTGATCGGCGTCGACCTGGTCAAGCCGCTCGAGCGGCTGCTCGCGGCATACGACGACGCCGGCGGCATCACCGCGGCCTTCAACCGCAATCTCCTCGAGCGAATGCGCCGCGAACTCGGCGCCGAAATCGACGCCGAGGCCTTCACCCACGAAGCGCGCTACGACGAATCGCTCGAACGCATCGAGATGCACCTCGTCGCCCGCTATCCCACCCGGATCGTCGTCGACGGCCGAACCTTCGAGTTCGCCGCCGGAGATTCCATCCATACCGAAAGCAGCCACAAGTACTCGGTGACGTCGTTCGAGTCCCTGGCCGAAAAGGCCGGGCTGCGCTCGGAAAAAGTCTGGTTCGACCCGGACGGGCTGTTCTCCATGCACTGGTTGATCAGCGGCCGCTGATGCGGCCGCGTTCGTTGGTTCGTTGGTTTTTTGGTTCTTTGGTTTTTTGGTTCGGCGTTTTGGGCGTTGGGAGCCTGGGCGGGGTTAGTGCCACAGGGCGAAGTGGAGGCCTCGACACTTCGCGGGCGTTAGGCCGTCCGGAACGACTTTGACTTGTCGAGACCCCCACTCCGTCCGGCGGCACCAACCTCGCCTAAGCCCTCAACGCAACATGCGCCGAACAAAAAAACCAAAAAACCAAAGAACCAAGGAGCGCGGCGGCGAAGCCGCCGCAGGTCATTCCACCGCGGGCGGAGGTAGGGGCTCGGCGCCGCGCCCGTCGCGCAGGCGCAGGGCATTGCGATAGCACTGCGCAGCGGCTTCGAGCTTGCCCGCACGATCGAGAACGCGGCCGAGCGCCGCATAGGCCCGACTGTTGGGTCG
>JAASTB010000082.1 GCA_021767625.1 Wenzhouxiangella sp. | reverse complement strand
CGTGAAGATCACACCGGCCCACGACTTCAACGACTGGGAAGTCGGCCACCGCCACGACTTCGAGCCGATCAACATCTTCACACCCACCGCCGAGATCAACGACAACGCGCCCGAGACCTATCGCGGCCTCGACCGCTTCGAGGCGAGAATGCGCGTGATCGAGGACCTGAAGGCACAGGACCTTCTTGTCGAGGAAAAGCCGCACACCCTGATGGTGCCCCGCGGGGACCGCTCGGGCCAGGTCATCGAACCCTTCCTGACCGACCAGTGGTTCGTGAAGATGGACGAGCTCGGAAAGATCGGTCTCGAGGCGGTCGAGTCGGGCGACGTCGAATTCGTGCCCGGCAACTGGATCAACACCTATCGCCACTGGATGGAGAACCTCCAGGACTGGTGCATCTCGCGCCAGCTGTGGTGGGGCCACCGCATCCCCGCCTGGTACGACGCCGAAGGCAATGTCCACGTCGGCCGCACCGAAGACGAGGCCCGCGCCAACAGCGACCTGCCCGCCGACGCGAAACTCACGCAGGACGAAGACGTGCTCGAGACCTGGTTTTCGTCCGCGCTGTGGGCGCATTCCACGCTCGGCTGGCCCAATGAGGCGCGCATGGACAGCGAGGGCTTCGATCGCTACCTGCCCACCTCGGTGCTGATTACCGGCTTCGACATCATCTTTTTCTGGGTCGCCCGGATGATCATGATGACGAAGCACTTCACCGGGAAAGTGCCCTTCGAGCAGGTCTACATCACCGGCCTGATCCGCGACCGCGACGGTCAGAAGATGTCGAAGTCGAAGGGGAACGTCCTCGACCCCATCGACCTGATCGACGGCATCGAACTCGAGGCCCTGGTCGAAAAACGTACGGCCTCGATGATGCAGCCGCAGAAGGCCAAGGCGGTGGCGAAGGCCACGCGCGAGGAGTACCCCGAGGGCATTCCCGCCTTCGGCGCGGATGCCCTGCGCTTCACCTTCACCGCGCTGGCCGGCCACGGCCGCGACATCAAGTTCGACCTGGGCCGCTGCGAGGGCTACCGCAACTTCCTCAACAAGCTCTGGAACGCCGCGCGCTTCACGCTGATGAACACCGGCGAGGAGAAGCTGCCGGTGCCGGCCGAAGGCGACTACGACGTCCTGTCGCGATGGATCCGTTCGCGCCTGAGCCGCACGATCGGCGAGGTGGATGCCGCCCTGTCCGACTACCGCTTCGACCTGGCCGCCAAGGCGCTCTACGAGTTCGTCTGGCACGAGTTCTGCGACTGGTACCTGGAGCTGGCCAAGCCGGCCCTGGCCGAGGACGCCGACGAAGGCACCGCCCGCGCCACGCGCTACACGCTGGCCACCGTGCTCGAAGCCACGCTCAAGCTGCTCCACCCCTTCGTGCCCTTCATCACCGAAGAGATCTGGCAGCGCGTGCGCACCCCCGCCGGCGTGGAAGCCGAGACCATCATGGCCACGCGCTGGCCCGAGGCCGGACCGATCGACGAAGCGGCCGAAACGGACGCCGAATGGCTCAAGACGGTAATCTCGGCCATTCGCTCGGCGCGCACCGAGCTGGGCCTGGCGCCCGGCAAGCCGATGCCGCTGATGGTGCAGCTCGGCAGCGACGATGATCACGAGCGCCTGGAGCGATTCGGTACGCTGATCCGGCGCCTGGCGCGCATCGAGTCGATCGAGTGGGTAGCGGACGACCGCGACAGCGGCGATTGTGCCGTTGCGCTAGCCGGCAACCTGCGCCTGCTCATTCCCCTGGCCGGCCTGGTCGACATCGGCGAGGAACTGGCGCGGCTCAACAAGCAGCTCGAACGCGAACAGAAAGGGCTGGCCCAGGCCGAAAAGAAGCTCGCCAACGAACGCTTCGTGGAGAACGCGCCGGCCGAGGTGGTGGACAAGGAGCGCCAGCGACTGGAAGAGCACAAGACCAAGGTTGCGGAACTCTCATCGCAAATCGAGAAGCTCGAAAAGCTGTAAATCTCGACGCGGCAGCCTGCCCAAGGAATAGGGCGTGTAATATCTTGCACAAAGCCACGGGTTTTTGTGTAAGATATTACACGCCATGCCCAGAACATCCCCCAACCTGCTGCCCCGGCTCAAACGGCTCCTGTCCGGAGTCGGCGTGAATATTCGCGCCGCGCGACTCCGGCGACAATATAGTGCCGCGCTTGTCGCCGAGCGCGCCGGAATCACGCGCCATACTCTGCTGAAGGTGGAAAAGGGCGATCCGGCCGTGGCGCTCGGCATCTACGCAAGGGTGCTTCAAGCACTGCGGCTGGAAGACGACCTGGCCGTCATCGCGCGAGACGACGAACTCGGCCGAAAACTCCAGGACGCCGAACTCGAAGCCAAGTCAGCCAGGGCCAGCCGGGATTCATCGAGCTCGTCGTGAGCACCCCGCTCGAGCAGGTCCGTGTACTGGCCGACCTGGAGACCTTTGATGGCCCCCGAACCATGGGCTATCTGGGCTGCCAGACGACACGCGGCCACCAGGTATTCTCCTTCGAGTACGATCAGAACTGGCTGAAACAGCCCGAAGCCCTCTCCTTCGACCCGGAACTTCAGCTGGTTACCGGGCCGCAATATCCGCGGCATGAGCGGGGGAATTTTGGAATATTCCTCGACTCTGCCCCGGATCGATGGGGCCGCGTTCTTATGCAAAGACGCGAAAACCTTCGGGCCCGCGAAGAAGGTCGCCGCCCCAGAACCCTTGGCGACTGGGACTTTCTGCTGGGCGTGCACGACGAAACCCGCCTGGGCGCCCTTCGGTTCCAGGATCTTCGCGACGAACACTTCATCAGCAGCGATGCCGATCTGGCTGTGCCGCCGATCAGCTCACTGCGAGAACTGCAATCGGCCAGCCTGGCCTTCGAAACGCACGCAGAAGAGGAAGACCACCCCGAGTATCGTGTGTGGCTCGATCAGCTCCTGGCGCCCGGCACGTCGCTGGGCGGCGCGCGCCCCAAGGCCACCGTTCGAGACGAGAACGACCGACTCTGCGTCGCCAAGTTCCCGAGCCGCCAGGACCGCCACGATGTCGGCGCCTGGGAACTCGTGCTCCACAAATTGGCGGCTCGCGCCGGTATACAGGTGCCGGAAACCGGCGGCATGAAAATCGGCAACAGCAACTACACGACCTTTCTGAGCCGCCGTTTCGACCGAACCACGCAAGGACGACGCCGGGCCTTCGTTTCAGCCATGACCCTCACGCAGCGCACCGATGGCGAAGAAGGCGCCAGCTACCTCGAGTTGGTGGAGTTGCTACAAACTGACGGTGCCCAACCGCGAGAAGACCTTCAAGAGCTGTTCCGGCGCGTGCTGTTCAACATCCTGGTCCACAACACCGACGACCACCTTAGAAACCACGGTTTCCTGATCGGCAAGAATGGTATCCAGCTTTCCCCGGCGTTCGACCTCAACCCGACACCGGACCGCACAGACTTGTCACTGGCGATCAATGAAGTCGAGACCGCCTGCGAAGTGGAAATCGCAATGGATGCAGCCAAAGACTTCGGCCTGAAGAGCAAGCAGGCAGATGAAGCACTCGCCGCCGTGCAAGAAGCCGTTGCCGAATGGCGCGCAGCGGCCCGAGAGGCTGGCATACCGCAGGCGGACATCAATCGGATGACACCCGCATTCGAATAAAACAACGAAAATGAGTCCGAGCGCGGAACACTGCGGCCGCTCGTGTAGTTGCCGAATCGCACCACCCCGATTCAATCCAACGCAGGCGAAATGCGGGCGGGTATTTCCTTCAGTAGCTGCGCCGGGCTCCCAGTGATGCCCGCCGGCGGACAATGCGTGTCCAGCCACGCAGCCGGTCCAGCAGCACGTAGACGAAGGGCACCACCACCAGGCTGACCACGGTCGAGAAGGCCAGGCCGCCGATCACCGCGCGCGCCATCGGGAAGTACGGCGGCCCGTCGCCGCCGATGCGGGTCTGGCCCAGGGCCAGCGGGATCATGGCCAGGATGGTGGTCGCCGCCGTCATTAGGATCGGGCGCAGGCGATCGCGACCGGCCCGGATCACGGCCTCGTCGCGCGGCATGCCGCGGCGCCTGAGGTTGTTGACGTGATCGATGAGCACGATGCCGTTGTTGACCACGATGCCCATCAGGACCAGCATGCCGATCATCGCCATCAGCGACATCTCGGTGCCGGTGGCGAAGAAGAACCAGAACACGCCGATGAAGGAGAACACGATCGAGGTCACGATCGAGGCGGGGAAGAGCGTCGACTCGAACAGGGCGGCCATGACGATGAAGATCAGCGCGATGGCCAGCAGCATGTTGAACATCATCTGGGTCATCGCGTCGTTCTCGCGCTGGAAGGCCTGGCCGAAACTCCAGCCGTAGCCCGGCGGCAGGGCGACCTGGTTCATCATGGCGCCGATGGCCTCCCGCGCCTCGCCCATCGACAGGTCCTCGAGGTTCATGTTGACGTTGAGACTGGTACGCCGGTTGAGCCGGAAGACGTTGGTCGGCCCGTCGACCGTCTCGAAGTCGGCCACGGCGGCCAGGCGGATGCGCTCGCCGCGGTCGTTGACCAGCGGCAGGTTGGCCAGTTGTGCCGCGCTTTGCCGATCGCCGCCGTGGAAGGCCAGGCGCATGGTCAGCTCGCCTTCGGGGCCGCGGAATTCGTTGAGCCGATCGCCGCGCATCGCCACCGAGATCGCCTGGGCGACCTGCTGGCTCGACAGGCCGTGGCGAATGGCGCGCTGCCGGTCCACGCGGACCTGCACTTCCTGCGCGCCGGAGGTCGAATCAGAGCGCACGTCGACCAACCCTTCCACGGTTGACAGTACACGCGCGACCTCCTCGGACAACTGGAAGAGGCGCTCGCTCGACTCACCGTGTAGCGTCAGGCTCAGCGACTCACCGCCGCCGCCGCGCTGGAACTCGAAGCCCGGCCGGCCGATGGCGATGGCCGGCAGGTCCTCGCGCACGAGCTCGCGGATGCGCTCGTTGGAGACTTCCCGGTCGGGATCGAGAATCAGGGTGGTCTCGGCACGATCCTCGCTGTAGTAGCTGTAGAGCGATTCGAAGCCGAAGCGCTCCTGGTTGTCGCGCAGGTAGGCCTCGATGCGGTCGACATCCCGGCGGACCCGTTCGAGCGAATACGTGCCCTCGACGTTGTAGTGCAGCATCATGCGGTCGCCTTCGGCCTGCTGGAACATGTTGGTCTTCATCTGGCCCAGCGGCACGACCGCGCTGGCCAGGAGGACGAACACGCCAAGCGCCGTGAGCCAGCGCCGCCGCAGGCTGAAGTCGAGCACCGAAGCGTAGACATTGGTCAGGCGGTTGAGCCAGCCGCCGGCCTTCGGCGGCGGCGGGGCCGGCACCTTGAGGGTAAGCAGCGGGATGATGGTCTGGGCGATCAGCAGCGAAGCGATCAGTGCAATCGTGATTGCGTACGCGACGAAGGACAAAAAGGAGGTGATCTCGTTCTGCGCGCCGAAGATGTTGGGGAGAAAGACGATCACGGTCGTCAGCGTGCCGGCTGTGACGGCCATGGCCACCTCGCGCACGCCGATGAGCGTGGCGCGCCCCGGCTGGTCGGGAAAGCGCTGCCGGCAGCGGTAGATGCTCTCGGTCACGACGACCGCGTTGTCGACGAGCATGCCGATGGCCAGCATCAGGCCCATCATGGTCAGGATGTTCAGCGACAGGCCCAGGAAGTACATGGCCCCGAGCGTGATCAGCACCGCCGCCGGCACCGACAGCATCACGATCAGGGTGGTCGCCCACTGCCGCAGGAAGGCGTAGAGCACGACCATCGACATCAGCGCGCCGATCAACCCGGCCAGGGCCAGGTCCTTGAGCGACTGCACGACGCCCTCGGCCTGGCTGAAGAGCACGAACAGGTTGATCCCTTCCATCTCGGGCAGTTCGTTGATGGCGTCGATTTCGTCGAGCACGGCCTCGGAGACTTCGACCAGGTTGGCGCCGCTTTCGGAGAAGATGTTCACGCCGACCGCGAACTGACCGTCGAGCAGGCGCTCGTAGCGCCGCGGCGGCGACTCGACGCTGACCTCGGCGATGTCGCCCAGGCGCAGTCCGCGCTCGTTGATGGGCAGGCGCCGGATCTCGTCGATGTCGGCGAAGGTGCCCAGGGGGGTGACGCGGATGCGCCGTCCGGCGGCGGCGTCCTCGACGTAGCCGGCCGAAACCGAGAAGTTGGCCCCGCGCAAGCGATCGCGCAGGGCATTGATGTCGACGCCGTGCGCGGCCACCCGGTCGGCGTGCAGCAGGATCCGGACCTCGCGCGGCTCGACGCCGTCGATCTCCACGCTGGCCACGCCCTCGATGCGCTCGAGGCGACGCCGGACGTTGCGGTCGAGCAGTTCCCAGGCGTCGCTGAGATCCCGGTTGGAGCCGATGCGCAGCCCCAGGATGGGATCGTTGCTGCTGGTGAAACGGCGCACGAAGACGCGGTCGACGTCTTCGGGCAATCGGTGGCGGATGCCGTCGATCTTGTCCTTGGCCTCGACGCCCCGGGCGTCCATGTCGGCATCCCAGTCGAAGAACACGATCAGCATCACGGCGTCCTGGCCGACGTTGGTGATCATGCGCTGGATGCCGTCCATGGTCGCCAGCGCTTCCTCGACGGGACGCGCTATGAGCTGCTCGACCTCCTCGGGCGAACTGCCGGGATACGGAATCTCGATCATCATTCCCGGAAAATCCACGTCCGGGAAGAACTCCAGCGGCAACAGCCGGGTGGCGACCAGGCCGAACACGGCCAGGCTCAGGAAGACCATGCAGGTCGTCACCGGGCGGCGGATGGCCAGGCGGGGCAAGCGGTTCATGACGCCGTCACCGCGCCCCGGGCCGTGCCCTCGTCGGCGGCCGTGCGGCGCCGGTCGAGCAGGCTGTAGACCACGGGAATCACGACCAGGGTGAGGGCCGTCGACAGCAACAGGCCGCCGATGACCGCGATCGCCATGGGCGCGCGCATTTCGGAGCCTTCGCCCAAGCCGATCGCGAGCGGAAGCAGGCCCAGAACGGTGGTCAGCGTGGTCATCACGATCGGGCGCAGGCGGGCTCGCCCGGCCTCGACGATGGCCGTCTCTCGCAGCATGCCTTCGGCGCGCAACTGGTTGATGCGAGTGACCAGCACGATGGCGTTGTTGACGACGATGCCGGCGAGCATGATCACCCCGATGAAAACCACGACCGACAGCGTGGTGCCGGTCAGCCAGAGCGCGAAGACCGCGCCGGTCAGCGCCAGCGGAATGGTCAGGAGGATCACGAAGGGGTGCAGCAGCGATTCGAACTGCGAGGCCATGACCAGGTAGACCAGGAACACGGCAAGGCCCAGGGCGAGCACGAGCGAGCCGAAGGCGCGCTGCATCTCGTCGCTCTGGCCGGCGACGCGAACGCTCACGCCCCGCGGCATGGGAATGGACGCAATGATCTCGCGCGCCTCCGCGGCGGCGGAACCCAGATCGCCGAAGCTGGCGTCGGCCGAGACCACCGCCACGCGCTGCTGGCCGACGCGGCGAATCTCGCCGGGGCCGACGGCCACGTCGATGTCGGCCACGGCATCGAGCGTGACGGGACGCTCGGCGCCGGGATTGACGACCAGCTGGCCGATGCGCTCGGGCGAGGCCCGCTGTTCGTCGAGCACGCGCACCCGCACGTCGATCTCGCGCTCGCGCCAGCTATAGCGGGTGGGCACGTCGCCGCGCACCTGGCGCACGACGGTGTCGGCGATCTGGTCGGCCCTGAGCCCCAGCCGCGCAGCGCGCTCATGGTCGAAGCGGATCCGGATTTCGGGATAACCCTGTTCGGCCGAAGAGCGCACATCGTCGAAACGGGGCGGTTCGTTCATGCCCGCGGCGATCCGCGCGGCGACGTTGCGCAGTTCCTCGAGATCGTAGCCGGCGACCTCGACCTCCAGCGGAGTCGCTAGCGTGAACAGTTCCGGCTGGCCGATGGTGTAATCCACGCCCGCCCGCTCGTCCAGATACTCGCGCAGGGCGGCCTGCACGGCGTCTCCGTCGGCGCCGGGCTTGAGCACGACGTTGAAGGTGGCCCGGTGCTCGCCGGCCTCTTCCGGATTGGCGTCCATGCGGTCGCCGGTACCGACCAGGGCATCGGTGCGCTCGACTTGCGGCCACTCCCGGGCCACGGCCGCCAGACCGGCAACCATTTCGCCGGTCTGCTCGAGGGGGGTGCCCGGGTCGAGTGCGATCTCGACGCGGAACTCGCCCTGATCGAGCGCGGG
>JAASTB010000081.1 GCA_021767625.1 Wenzhouxiangella sp. | reverse complement strand
GGCAGCAGCTGGGACTGGGGATTCGACGCCGAACTCTTCCGCGGCGATCTTACCCAGCGGCAGGATGAGCCCACGCCCGGACCGCCCTTCCTGTCGGAAATTCGGCCGGTCGGGCTTCACTACGATTACGTCGTCGACGGTCAGCGGCTCGGCGGCTACCTGGCGAGACGCTGGACGCTGGGGACGGACTGGGCGCTGCGGGCCGGAGTTCACGCGGACTGGATCCGCTACGACTACGACAACCGTGCGACCCCCGGCAACCTGGCCGAGGACGGTACGGCCTGCGACCTCGGCGGCTGCCTCTACAACCGGCCCGCCGACCGCAGCGACGATTTCCTGGAAGCTGCGCCGGAACTCACGCTCAGCCGGCGCTTCGACGCCGGGCTGGCCTGGCTGCGCCTGGCCCGCGGATTCCGCGCGCCGCAGGCCACCGAACTCTACCGGCTGCAGCGCGGGCAGGATGTCGCCGACCTGGAACCGGAGCAGCTCGACGCCTTCGAGCTGGGCCTGCGCGGCAGCGGCCGACTCGACTGGGAAGTGGTCGCCTTCTACCAGCGCAAGCGCAACTACATCTTTCGCGACGGCGAGGGCTTCAACGTCAGCGACGGCAAGTCCGGGCATCGCGGCGTCGAGTTCTCGCTGGGCTACGCGCTGGCGCCGACGCTCGAGTTGGGCGCGCGCGGCAGTTATGCGGTTCACTGGTATCGCTTCGACCGCGACCTGGGCGGGGAGCGCATCGTTTCCGGGCGGACGATTCCCGCCGCGCCGCGACGCATGGCCAGCGCGGACCTGACCTGGCGCCCATCGGACCGCGTCAGCGCACAACTTGCCGCCGAGCACACCGGTGACTACTGGCTCGACGCGGCCAATGAACGCCGCTACGACGGGCACACCCTGGTGCATGTCTCCGGGCGCTACGAACTCGGTGAGCGCTGGCAGCTCGGGCTGAGGTTGCGCAACCTGCTCGATCGCCGCTACGCCGAGCGCGCCGACTACGCCTTCGGCGACTACCGCTATTTTCCCGGCGCGGGCCGCAGCGTGTTCGTCAGCCTCGCCTGGCGGCCCTGAGCGGGCTGTTCAGGTCGTCGGCTCGCCGCCGCGTCCCGCCCCGCGGGTAAACCGGGTCGCGCCTTCTTCGGCCTCGCCCGTTGCCAGGCTAGCCAGGCCGAGCTCCGCTTCGAGGCGAAGCGCCGTCGCCTCGTCGAGCGCCCACTGACGCAGCGCCGATTCGCGGTCGTTGCGCAGGCAGGTCTGGGGCAGGGCGGCGAGGGATTGTGCCAGTTCGATCGCGGCATCCAGGGCCTGCCCGTCGTCGACCAGCCGGTTGACCAGGCCGAATTCCAGGGCTTCGGCCGCATCGACCGCCCGGCCCGTGAGTATCATGTCGAGCGCGCGCGACTGCCCGATCAGGCGCGGCAGCCTGACCGTGCCGCCGTCGACCAGCGGCACGCCGAAGCGGCGGCAGAAGACCCCGAAGACGGCCGAACGCGCCGCGACCCGCAGGTCGCACCAGCAGGCCAGCTCCAGCCCGCCGGCTACCGCGTGACCCTCGACGGCGGCGATCACCGGTTTGCCCAGGCGCCGTCGCGTGGGTCCCATGGGCCCGGGCCGGTCTTGCGTGACCCGCCTGGCCGCGTCCTCGCCGCCGGCCAGGGCCTGCAGGTCCGCCCCGGCGCAGAAGTGGCCTTCCGCTCCCGTGAGGATGGCAACGTGCAGCCCGGCATCCCGCTCGAAAACCTCGAACGCTTCGTCGAGCAAGCGCGCCGTGTCCGCATCGACCGCGTTGCGGCGCCCCGGACGGTCGATGGTGATGATGGAGACGCGGTCCCGCGATTCGATCTTCACGTTCATCAACGATTCTCCCTTGCGCCTTCGGTCATCCTAGCGCTTTTCCTGCGATCGGCGCTTGCCGGTGTGAGCGGGCTTGGCTAATATCGATCCATCGCCTGCCCGCCGTGCGCGAGCGCGCCCGGCTTTCCGATACGAGGGACCTATCGATGATCGACTTCCTGCCCACTCGCGGCATCGTCCGCGTGTTCGCTGCCGTCCTGGCGTTCGTTTCCCTAGCGGCTCATGGGGAGGCGGATTCGGACTCCAGGGCTTCTGGCACACCTGTGGCGCTGAGCGTTGAGCGTCCGGTCGGCGCCGGTGCGGCCAGTCTCAGAGTTGCCGGCCCGGACGGCTTCTTCCGGGAGGTCAGTTTCGCCGCCAATGAGGCCATTCATCTGGACGAGCACCAGCTGGAACGGCTCGCCACCGTCGAGGGATCCTATCTCTGGGAACTGCAGTTTCATTGGGCGGCCCCCGGACGCGCGACGAGAACGATGGGCAGAACGCGGCAAACAGCATGATTCAACCCGTTTCCGGGTCGCTGCGCCGGATCGGGGATGAACTCTGGGTCAGCCAACCGGCGGTCGGCGCCCCCTCGCCGGAGGATGATGGGGGCGGTATCACTCCCAGCCAGGTCATCAGCGGCGACCTGACGGTCTACAACAGCCTCTGCGTCGGCCAGGATTGCGCCGCGGCCGAGAGCTACGGTTCCGACTCGATCCGGCTCAAGGAAAACAACCTGCGGATCCATTTCGACGACACTTCCGCTACGGGCAGCTTCCCGTCCAACGACTGGACCTTGATCGCCAACGACGACCTGAACGGCGGGATGAACATGTTCGCGATCCAGGACCGCACGGCCGGTCGCAACATCATGACCCTGCAGGCAGGAGCTCCGGCCAATTCCCTGTTCGTGCGCAACAACGGCAACGTGGGCATGGGCACCGGATCACCCGCCGTTCAACTGCACGTCGCCGACGGTAACACGCCCACCTTGCGCCTCGACCAGACCGCCGCCAGCGGTTTCACGCCACAGGTCTGGGACGTGGCGGGCAACGAGGCCAACTTCTTCATCCGTGACGTCACCGGGGACAGCAACCTGGTCTTTCGACTCGTCCCCGGCGCGCCGGAGAACAGCATCTACGTGGCGCCGTCGGGCAATGTCGGTCTTGGCACCGCATCGCCTGCCGCCAAGCTGCACGTTGCCGATGGCGACTTGCGCGTGGACGGCTCGGTCTACCAGCTGTCCAGTCGGGCCGCCAAGACCGCGTTCCAGGACATCGAGCCCGGGCGCCTGCTCGGTCTGCTTCAGCAACTGGAACTGGGCCGCTGGAGCTATCGGTCCGGCTCGGATCGTGCGCCCCACTTCGGCCCGGCCGCCGAGGACTTTCACGCTGCCTTCGGGCTGGGCGAAAGCGCGGAGCGCATCAGCCTGGCCGATATGGCGGGTGTTGCCCTGGGTGCGGCTCAGGCGCTCAAGCTCGAACTCGACGAAAAGGAGCGCGAGATCGAGGCGCTCGAGGCCCGCCTGGAGCGCCTGGAGCGGGCGCTGCTGGCCGACCGCGCAGGACGCTGATCCATGCTCCGGCCTGCAGCGACACGGGGTCGCACCACGGTCTTCGCGGCCCTGATGACGATAGCGGCGGCGGTTTCGCCGGCTGCCCTGGCCGAGCTCGCTGCCGTGGTCGTCGACCGCAGCGATGACAGCCTGCGCGTGGTCGGTATCGACTCCGGTGACGGCAGCATCACGCCCGGATCGGCGGCGATTCCCGACTGCTGCAGGGTTGGCGCGGGCCTGACCGCGGCCGATCCGGGCGGCGAGCGCTTTTTCGTCTTCGGTCGTGAACTGACCGCGAACGGAGACCGGCTCGCAACGTTGGGGTTCGACGGCGCCTCGGCAAGCTCGGTCGTTCCGGCGCGGGTCCCTCAGGTGTTCCTGGTCCATGATGCCGTGCAGGGCCGTCTGGTTAGCGTGGAGCTGGGCGGCAACGCCGCCGATCCGACGGTTCAGTGGTTTTCCATCGATCCTGCCACCGGCAGCGCGGCCGACATCGGCCCGCCCGACGAGATCTGCTGCGAACTGATGACCGGTGTGGCGGGCATCGACGCCCCGGCCCGGCGGCTGTTCTTCGTGGGCCGCGAATTCGGGCAGGCCGAATGGCGAATTCGTTCGGTCGATCTCGCCACCGGCACCGTGAGCGATATCGGCGCACTGCCGACATCGGGCCGACCCGGCTTCCTTCGCTACAGCGGAGTCGGCGATCACCTGGACCTCTACATGCAGGACGGCCCCAGCGGGATCGACGATGGCCTCTATCGCGTCGATCCGGCCACTGGCACCGGCCAACTGGTCTCTGCCGAAAGCGACAGCGATTGCTGCCTGCTGGGCCTGGGGCAGGTCGCCGATCTAGACGCTTCCGGCGAAGCGTGGTGGCTGGCGGGCAGCGGCGGCGGCATGGCTCCCGCGCCGGGATTCATGGCGCTGTTCGCCGGGTCGGATAACGGCACGGTATCGCAGTGGACGACCGATCCCGACTACGCCTTGCACGCCCTGGTCGTCGATGGTGCCGTGGTCAGTCCAGGCATGATTTTCCGGGACCGGTTCGAGGCTCCCTAAGGACTGGAGAATTCGTCGCGGAAAATCCGGGAGATCGATCCCTCGAAATGCCGTTGTGCGCGGGCCCACGCGTCCAGGCCGATCTCGTGGCCGACGATGCGCCCCGGCAGGTCGTCGAAAGACGGATGGATGCCGCCGAAGATACGTGAGATGCCGCTTTCGTCCGAGGCGTCGTAGTATCGCGCCCACTGCAGGCAAAGGTCGGCACTGGGGCCGTCTTCGAAGTCCAGGAATTCGCCGGCGCTCACGCAGATCTCGCCCAGGCCGCCCGGGAAGTAACTGTCCCCGGTCAGGCCGGTCAAGACTTCCGCTGCAGCGCGGCTGAAGGTGCTGTGGCCCGAAACGTAACCGGCGAACGGCGGGGTTACGAATCCCTCGTTCTGGTAGGGCCACCAGTCCTTGGCCAGGATCCAGCCAACGCCCGCGGTCTCGGTTTCGGGGTCATGGCCGTGGCCACGCCATGCGCGCACCGCGATTTCGCCGATATGTCCGGCCAGGTGGGCGTGGTGGGCCGCAGCCGTCTCGGTGGTCACCACCTCGATCAGGCCGGGCTGCAGCGGCAATCCGTCCGGGTGATAGGACGGGCCGTCCGGGTCGCTGGACTGGCCGCGCTCGGCCATGTGGCGGATGGCCGATATCGGGCGGACAGCGTCGTGATGTCCCTTGATGCCCCATGAGGCCACGGCGGCGTCGTGAACCGCCCCCCCAAGCGCGACGTAGGCCTTGACGTCCCATTCCAGGCCGGACAGTTCAGGGCCCGTGCCGCCGATCCTTCGCACCAGCAATGGGTGGTCGTTGACCAGGTCGTTGAAGATTCTGAACCAGTGACCGGGAGGGGTTTCGGAAGCGGGCCCGTCGGCCCAGTACTCGGAAATGACACGGCGGTAGTCGCCGCGGAGCACGATCTGCGCCGGATAGGGCTCGCCGGTATGCGGATTGACGGTGTAACCGCTGCCGTCGTTCGTCCCGAGACTGTTGTTGCCCCGGCTGGCCGGACTGATGTCGAGCATCGCGCCGTCGGCGGGATCGAGCTGGCTGGAATACTCGACCACTTCGGCAAAGGCGGCCTTCCATTGCGTGTCCCCGGCACCTCCCAGCGCCGGTGGCGGGCCCGGGTCGTGATAGACCCAATGGTCCCAGTCGCCCGAGTCGTCTGGATAGATGGACAGGTCCGCGGCATCCATCGCGAACGGGATCACCGCGCCCCATTCAGCGCCCAGGAAATTCTGTGCCTGGCCGACCTGGTTGCCGCTCTGGTCGACGAAGCCGTCATCTCGCTGGAGCGGCTGCCAGCGATTCGGATCGACCATGGAAGGATTGCCCGACAGGTCCAGGTCGAGCGGCGCGTTGACCGGCACGTAGAAATTGTTGCTGTAGCCGTTGCCTTCATTGGAACCGTCCGCCAGGCCGTGCAGAATCCAGGAGTTGGCGATCCGGACTCCGAGCGACGCCGGCGAGGTGCCTGCGGCGTCATCGAAGTCGGGATCGTAGCCGAGCTCGATCATCAGCGATCGAAACCGGTTGAGCGTGTTCTCCGGGTTGTCCGGGTCTTCCGGGTCGTTGCCCGGCGATGTCGCGAAACGATGGCGAAGCAGGCGGTAAGCAGCATGGCTGATGGCTTCTTCGCGGGCGGCGGCGACGTCCACGGCGGTGTGACGCTCGCGGTGCAGGACCGGATCGGCGACGTCGTCGAACGCCGCCCAGGCGTCCCACATCGCCGCCGAGCTGTGGTGCAGGTTGCGCGCATGGACGACGGGCCTGGCGAGGTCCCTGCTGATCGCCTCGAGCAGGGCCTCGTTCCACTGGCGCGCCACCGATTGGGGTTCACCGGCGTGGGTGGCGGCAATCAGGCACAGGGCGAGCAAGGCCGCCACGGCGAGGCGAGAGCGCCTACTGAAAGCGATTCTGGAACAGTTCGTCATACGCGACTTCCATGATTCGGTCGACTTCGATTGCCTCGATCAAGCTTGTTCGCCCGTCTGGCCACCGGACGATCAGCCGGTCGGCCAGTTCGGCCGTTCCGAGGCCGAAATGCGCTTCGGGAGGCTGTGAGGAAAGGAAGCTTCCCCCGGCCCGGATTTCGCGCACCTGCTCGAGCCCGTCAGACTCCAGGCTGATTCGTGCGCCGATGCCGTGGCGGTTGCCGGGCGGGCCGGCCAGTCGGACGCGGAGCCAGTGATTGTTCGAGCCTCGATTGCGATAGAACTGGGGCTGTACGGCCGTCTCGCCGAACGCATGGCTGTTCTGCACCAGGATATCGACATGACCGTCGCCGTCGGCGTCGAAGCAGACCACGGCTCGCCCCTGGCCGGTCGTGGCGACGCTTTGGGCCTGGGCCTGCTCGGTGAAGCTGCCGTCGCCGTCGTTCATGAACAGCCGGGCCGGACGGCCGAGAAAGCGGGGTTGATGTGTCTGGTAGCCGTTGACCATATACAGGTCCAGCCAGCCGTCGTTGTCGAAATCCGCCGCGCAGGCGCCCCAACCCCAGCTACCCTCGCGCACGCCGGCGCTGTCGGTCACGTCCTCGAAGCCGCCCGCCCCGTCGTTGCGGTAAAGGCGGTTGCCGCTGGTGCCGTAGTAGGGCGAAGCAAATTCGTCCCAGATGCTGGTCACGAACCAGTCGAAATCGCCGTCGTTGTCGAAGTCTCCGACGGCCGATCCCATCCCGTTCTCATCCGTGATCACCGATGCGTCGGTGGCGTCGGCGAAGCTGCCGTCACCCTGGTTGAGGAACACGCGCGAATGCCCGAAGTCCGCGCTGATCAGCAGGTCGGGCCAGCCGTCGCCGTCGAGATCGGTGAAGGTCGGGGTGAAGTTGTAGAGGGAGTTTTCGTTCGAATACCAAGGACCGATGCCGGCGGCGACACTGATGTCTTCGAACTGTCCTTCCCCGAGGTTACGCCACAGATGGCCGACGGCTGATCCGACCTCGTGATGCCAGTAGGTCACGAACAGGTCGAGGTCGCCGTCGCGGTCGATATCGGCCATCGCCATGGAGTGCGAATCCAGCGACGAGGCGAGATTGCTCTGCTCGGTCGCATCGCCAAAGGCACCGTGCCCGTCGTTGACGAACAGGCGCATGGGCGTGTAGCTGTCGGGGTTCGTGCGGTCCGTCGCGATGCCGCCGAGCAGGAGGTCCAGTGCGCCGTCGCCGGTGACGTCGGCCAGGAGGGCACCGTTGGGCAGGCCCCCGATACCGGTCAGGCCGGCCGCTGTCGTGCCGTCGGAAAACTGCGCCTGGCCGTTGTTGATGAACAGCCGGGGCGAGTGCATACCGCGCATCACGAGCAGGTCGAGGTCACCGTCGCCGTCGACGTCGCCGGCCACCGCACCGCCTGCATGCAGGTGCGTCGTGAAGGCCATGGGCATCTGGAAGGGTGCATTGAGCCCGCTGTCGATGGCCAGCACCCGGTCGAAGCCGTCGAACTGGGCCGAAGCCGGTAGCGCGACCAGCATAGGCAAGAGCATCGGGGCGATACGGCCCGGCACGGATTGAGGCATGGCTCGGTGAGAATCGAGGCGGACCCGTCGATTGTCCACCATCGCGGGGCGGGCCGCAATTGCGCCGCCCGTTGCCGGGCGGCTCGTGTGTCTCGCTCTGAATGTTGCCGGATTGGCGACGGGGTACACTAGGGTTTGCGCCGGCATCCACCTGGACGTCTCCGGCCCTCGTTCATTGATTGCCCGGAAACCGAAAGTCGAAACGTGAGCAAGGAAGCCGATCGACAACAGCCCACCGACGGCGAGACCGTACTCCTCGGTACGGCCCGCGCCTGTGACGAGCGCCACGAGGCCTGCCTGGTGATCATCCGGGGAGCGCGCCTGGGTTC
>JAASTB010000080.1 GCA_021767625.1 Wenzhouxiangella sp. | reverse complement strand
TCATCGACTCGTCGAGGTCGACGTGCTTGATCTCCACGTTGGTGACCTTCACGCCCCAGCCGTCGGTCTGCCGATCAAGAATCTTCTGGATGTCCTCGTTGAGCTTGTCGCGTTCGGCCAGCATCTCGTCGAGCTCGTGCTTGCCCAGCACCGAGCGCAGCGTGGTCTGGGCGAGCTGGCTGGTGGCATCCATGAAACGCTCGACATTGATAATCGCCTTTTCCGGATCGATCACGCGGTAGTAGACCACCGCGTTGACCTTGACCGAAACGTTGTCGAAGGAAATCACGTCCTGGGTGGGCACGTCCATGACGATGGTGCGCAGGTCCACGCGCACGATTTGCTGGATGAGGGGAATGACGATGATCAGGCCCGGGCCCTTGACCTTGGTAAAGCGCCCGAGTGTGAAGATTACCCCGCGCTCGTACTCGCGCAGGATCTTGATGGTATTGGCCACCAGCAGGACCAGCAGGACCAGCGCGGTGCCGAGAAACGAAACGGTGTCGATGTTCATGGTGTCGCTCCTTCGGATGATTCGATGGGTCGCACTTTCAGGACCAGGCCGTCCACGGCCGTGATCTCGACTTCCTGACCCTTGGTGATCGGGTGGTCCGATGCGGCGCTCCAGTCCTCGCCCTCGAGGTGGACGCGCCCTTCGCCGTCGTGAAAATCACTGATCGCCTCGGCGCGGTGTCCGGGCAAGGCTTCCCGGCCGGCCACCTGCGGCCGCCTGAACGACTTGGCCGCCAGGTAGACGATGACCAGGAAGATCAGAGCGGAGACCAGGCCCATGCCGGCGATCAGGCCGGTGTTGATCCCCATGCCCGGCACGTCGCTGTCCATCAGGATGATGGAGCCGACCACCACGGCGACCACGCCGCCGATACCGAGGATACCCAGCGAAGGCACGAACAGTTCCACGGCGATCAGCGCGAAGCCTAGCAGCATCAAGGCCAGACCGACATAGTTGACCGGCAGGATCTGGAACGCGTAGAGGGCCAGCAGCAGGCAGATGCCGCCGATCACGCCGGGCACCAGCGCGCCGGGATTGTAGCCCTCCAGAATCAGCCCGTAGATGCCGACCATCAACAGGATATAGGCCAGGGTGGGGTTGGTAATGACGCTCAGGAACCGGTTGCGCCAGTCAGGCTCCTTCTCCACGATGTCGGCGCCGGCCGTCGTCAGCGTCGTGGACCCGGAGGCCATGCGCACCGCGCGCCCGTCGATTGCATCCAGCAGGGCCGGAATGTCGGGGCTGACCAGGTCGATCACGTTCATTTCGGCGGCGTCGGAGGCCGTGAGGCTGACCGCTTCGCGCACGGCGCGCTCGGCCCAGTCGGCGTTGCGCCCGTGGCGTTCGGCCAGGCCGCGGATGTAGGCGACGGCGTCCTCGACGGCCTTACGGGTCATGGCATCGCCGGAAGACGGGGCGGACTGTCCATCCTCCACGGCATCGCCCCGTTCGCTCTCTGAAGCATCCTGAGCGCCTGATTCCGACGACCCGTCTCCGGCACTGGCATCGGGATCGGCTTCGGGATTGGAATCGGCATCGCCGGACTGTCCTTCATCGAAGGCTTCCCGGGCCCGCTCCATGGGTGAAGCGGGCTGTTCGTCCGAGCCGCCACCGCCCCCGATCTGCACCGGCGTTGCCGCTCCGAGATTGGTGGAGGGCGCCATCGCAGCCACATGGCTGGCGTACAGCATGTAGGTGCCCGCGCTGGCCGCCCTCGCGCCCGGCGGGCCGACCCAGGTGGCCACCGGAACGCGGGCGTTGAGGATCTTCTTGATGATATCGCGCATCGAGGCGTCGAGACCGCCGGGCGTGTCGAGCCGAAGGACGACCAGGGCCGCCCCGGCGGACTCCGCCTGCTCGATCCCCCGCACGATGTAGTCGCGCGTTGCCGGCCCGATGGCACCGTCGACGGCCAGCACGTGCACCACGGGCGCGCCCTGTTCGACGGGCGCGGGAGACTGCGTCTGGGCGGCGGACGCCAGCGCGAGGAAGAACACGGCGACAGCCGTCAGCCAACGGCCGTCGACCGGCACTCGGGTGCGGGTGTTTTCAGTGCGATTCATCACGTTCTACATTAGAGCTTCGCCGGCGTGATCGCAACGTGCGCGCTTTGAATCCATGCGACCGCGCCCCCAACATCCAGACATGACATCGCAACAGTATCCCAACCAGGAGCAAGGAATGAACGAAAGCAGCATGCGCGAGCAGCTGGCCATCGACGGCGAGTCGCTCTACCGGGAAGAGTCCTTCAGTGATCGGCGGGTTGGCACGATCCAGCGCCTGACGCCGGTGACGGCCGACGGCGACGACGATGCGTCGCGTTCGGTGCGCTACGTCGGCCAGACGCAGGTGATGAGCCCGGCGGGCGCCCTGCCGATCACCTTCGAGCTCGAGGTCGAGTCGCTTTCCGAAGCCGTCCGCCAGTTCCCCGAGGCGGCCGAGAAGGCAGTCGAGGAGACCGTCGAAGAGCTCAAGCGCCTGCAGCGTGAAGCCCAGTCCTCGATCATGGTGCCCGGCCAGGAAGGCGGCGGACAGTTCGGCGGCATGGGCGGCCAGGGCGGACCCGGCGGTGCCGGCGGCATGGGCCCCGGCGGAGGAATCAAGATCTGAACATCTGCCGGTAAGGGCATGTCCTCACGGGGACTGTCCGGCCCGTTCGTCAATCGGAAAAAGAAAAATCCCGGCCGGAAGTCCGACCGGGATTTTTTGTTGTCACTCGCCCCGGTAGCGGGTCGAGGTCAGCGCGGGATTACTCCGGACGCTTGCGCAGGAAGCGGCTCGGATCCTCTTCGCCGGTCACCGTGGTGCCTTCGAAGCGATCCCAGAACACCTCATCCTGGGTGACGTCCATCATCACCGGAATGATGATCAGGCCGTTGTCGCCGGCCATCGGGTCCGTCGTGTCGAAGCACAGGCTGGCCTCGTAGGTACCGACGCTAAGGCCCGTGCTGTCGTAGGTGACGTTGACGCTGGCGTTGCCGCCCGGCGTGACCGTGCCCGACGTGGTGTCGAGGCTGGCCCAGCCGATGGCCTGCGGGTTCGAGCAGTCGCCGGCCGGCTGAACCACCAGGCTGACGTCATCAACGAAGAAGTTGGTCACTTCCTGTGCCACCGTCGAGTTGGTGGCGCCGCTGATCTGCAGCTCGTAGGTGCCGCCGTCGGCATAGCTGCTGACGTCGACCGTCACCTGCTGGTACGTCGAGTACGACGCGGCGTCGGCTTCGGTGGCCGAGAACAGCAGGTCGCCGTCCAGGCTGACTTCCAGGCTGCCGCTCACGTCGGACGCCGGAATCTCGAGGAAGAACGACAGTTCCGCACTCGGACCGTTCGGAATCGTGACCGACTGGGTCACCGATCCGGTCTCAACGGCCTCGGCAACGCCGCCGAACCAGACCCACCAGGAGCCGTTGTTCGGTCCGGTACCGCCGCCGAGACCGCAGCTGGCCTCGTCGCACAGCGGGGTGCCGAAGGCGTCAGACGCCTCGTCCCAGCTGCTGTTGGGCGTACCTTCCTCGAAGCCGCCTCCGGCCACGACGTCGGTGGTGCCGTTGATCCCGCTGTTGATTCCGTCGAACTCCAGCGTCCAGTCGTAGGGCTGGACCCCGTAGTTGTACATCGTCAGGGACTCGACTTCCTGGGTATCCGGCAGCATGACCGGGCCCATCGACATCGGATCGGCCTGCGCACAAGCGGCATCGAGGTCGAGGCTGAAGTCCACCGTCGAGGTCGAACCGGCGCTGAGCGCAACGCCCGTGACGTTCGAGGGCAGGTGGCCGGCGTAGGACACCGACACGTCGACCGGCGACTCGGCGCTGTCGATCGACACGCTGTAGTTGCCGCTGGCGTCGGTCGTCGTGTTGTAGCTGCTGACCGCACCGTCGATGGTCACCGACGCGCCCTGGGCGGGCTGCATGTCCTCATCACAGTAGCCGAGGCTCATGACGTTGCCTTCCACGGTCGCGAAGCTCGCCGGCGCGTCGACGGTCAGGGTGACGGGAATGACGATCGTGTCGTTGTTCGCGTCATCGGTCTGCAGGCAGACCGTGCCCTGATACTCACCCGGCAGCAGACCGGTCGAGTCGATACCAATATCGATCGAATCGGACGAGTCTCCGGAAACGGCGCCGCTGGCCGGGGTCAGCCCCGTGATCCAACTGGCACCGCACTCCAGGAAGCCCTGGACGTTCATGGCCATGCTGGAGAAGACGGGGTCCACTCCGGCCGGCAGCGAGGTCCAGTTCGGGAAGGAACCGCCGAACGCCGAGCCCGGCGTGATGATCTGGGGCGAAGCGCCCTCGCCGGAAGTGGCTGCATACCAGTTCCAGCGCGGATCACCTTCGGTGCCCGGGACGGTCGCGTAGGCCACCAGCCAGTAGCTGCCGGCTGCCAGATCCAGGGGATCGCCGCCGTTGACGGCACTGACGTCGAGGGTCAGCGAGTCGTCCACGATGGTGATCGCGGCATCGCCCGGAGCCCCCACGTAGGAGAAGGCTTCGGTGCCGCCGCCGTCTTCGGGGTGACCGGCCGGCACGCCGCCGGCATCGGGGTAGATGTAGAAGCCGATTTCCGTGGCGAAGGTTTCGATACCCGGGTTGGCGCTACCGGTGAAACCGTCGGCGGTCAGCTCGACCACTCCCTCACCGTTGACCGAGAAGTCCTCGGCGCTGTAGGCGCCGGTGGAACCAGGCAGGCCGGTGAAGCGGTCGCTGACGATGCCGTCGTTGCCGTTGTCGACCTGGTCGATCAAAGTGACGTTGCCGCTGAACGTGTACTCGTTCCAGTTCAGGTCGGCGGCGCCGTCGTTGGTCAGCGTCATGCTCAGGGTGTCGCTTTCGTCCGGCAGGAGCGTCGTCGACAGCGAAGCCGGCGAGGAAGAGGCACACGGGGTGCTCGTCCGCAGCGCGGCGTCACGCGTCGTGGTCGACTGGCTTTGCAGCGGAACACCGCTGAGGATGCGGTCCTCGTGGCCCGGTGCACTGACCGTCAGGGTCAGCGGGCCTTCGGCCACGTCGAGCCAGAGCTCGTAGCCGCCGGCACCGCCGCTGGTGACGTTGAAGGTAGTCGAGCCACCGACGATTTCCACGTTGGCACCGGCCAGCGGGACCTGGTCACCGTCACAGTAGCCGAGGCTGCTGATCGTGCCGGCGATACGCGCCTGGTTGGCGGCAGGCTCGACGATCATTTCGACCGGAACTTCGATCGTGCCGCCGGGCGTGTCGTTCTCGACCACGATGGTCGCCAGGTAAGTACCGGGCGTCGTGATCGACGGGGCCGCGGCGTTGAAGGTCGGCGTGACATTCAGGGTCTCGAAGAACGTGACCGGGCCGTCGGCGAAAGTGCCGTTGTCCGGCGTCAGCGTCAGCCAGTCCACGTTGGCGACATTGATCTGGTCGACCTGGGCCCACCAGTTCCAGCCCGGCGATTCGTAGTGGAAGCGAATCTGGGCGGTTTCACCGTCGTAGGCGCTGATGTCGAGGCTCTCGGGCGTACCCGGGCCTTCACCGGATTCGCTGGCGGTGTAGCTCTGCAGCGTAGTCCAGGTGGAGCCGCCGTCGGTGCTGATGTCGACGTTCAGATAGCTGGAGCCGAGATGACGATAGGACACCACGTAATCCAGCGAGGATCCGGCGGTCACCGCGAAGGACGGCGAAACCAGCGCCGTGTTCATGGTCGTACCGCTGCCGCAGACGTCGGAGTCGGCGCTTGCCGAGAATCCGTCGCCGCCGGCGTAGTTCGGACGGCCGTCGGTGTCATTGCGGTTCCACACGCAGTCGCCGCCCAGGTTCTGGACCTGCCAGCCCGAGGGGGCGAAGCTGCCTTCGAAGTCCTGGTTGGCGGGATGGTCGACGGACAGGTTCACCGTCGCCTGCGCCGTGCCGTCGTTGACAAGCACCAGGTAACCGTCGTCGCTCTGGCCGAAGGTCACCGTCTGCGACAGCGACTGCGGCTGGGCCGCCAGGCGGCCGGCATTCAGGGCGAAGTCCTCACGGCGCGCGGCGCCGTCGACGAAGGTGTCGCTGAGCGTGCCGTCTTCGTAGCCGGTCTCGGAGACCGTGATGGTCTGGCTGCCGGCCGGCACGAACAGGGTGTAGGCACCATCGCCCAGAGCCGGGTCCATCGAGGTGCCGGTCACCGTCGACTGCGAGGTACCGTCGACCGAAACAGAAGCGCCGATCAGGGCGCTGCCGTCATTGGCGTCGGTGACGCGACCGGTGACGAGTTCACCCATCATCGGGGAACAAGCCGTGTCGGAAGTCACGCTGATATCGTCGACGAAAACGCCGGGGTACTGCACGGAGCTGTCGGAAGTCAGGCTCCATCGAAGTTCGAGGTTACCGCCGGCTGCGGCCGTCACGTCTGCGGTGAGCTCACGCCAGCCGACCGTTGTCGTGCTTCCCGGGTTGGACCACATCTCGGTCCAGGTGCCGCCGTTGATGCGGTATTCCGCGACGGCCTGGTCCCAGCTATTCGACTCGACGTGGTTGGCCTGCTGCCAGGCCAGGGTCAGGTTGCCCGTGGCGCCGGAGAGGTCGATGACCGGGGAAGTCAGGACCGAATCGCTGAAGGGAGAGTACGAACCGCCAAGCACGGTGCCCCAGCAGCTGCTTCCTTCGGCGCAGTTGCCGGGCCAATCCGTGGGTGTGCCCCATGCCCAGTCGTTGAGGGTGCCGCTGGTCGTGAACGAACCGTTGTCGGCCTCGAAGGTTTCGGAATAAGCCGCGCCTGCGTCATAACCCGGCGCACTACAGGCCACCAGGTCGGCGTCGAGCGCGAAGTCTTCCGTCTGCGCGCCCGTCAGCGGGCCAACCGTGCGGGTGGCGAAGTCGTAGCCGCCGCTCAGGGCCGTGACGGTGAAGTCGAAGGCCATGCCTTCGGGCAGGGTCACGGAGTAGCTGCCGTCGCTCGGATCGGTGTAGATCGGGCTGTTCGGATAGCCGTCGATCTCGATTTCGGCGTGCAGCGGCCAGCCGGTGGTGTTGTCGGTGACGACACCGCTCACCTCGTACGTGGCGGCCGGCACCAGCGAAACCTGGATATCGGTCGTCTGGTTCTCGACGATGCTCACGCCGGTTTCGGTGGCGGCCTGGTAGCCGTAGGCCGAAACGTCGACGTCGAAAGTGCCTTCGGAAAGCGTCAGAGCGAACTCGCCCGCCTCGTCGGTGCTCGCCGACCACTCGGGCGGCGGCGGATTCGGGTTGGTGATGACCACGTCGGCGCCGGCAATGGGCAGGCCCGAGTTGTTGTCGGTCACGGTACCGGTCAGGTCGCCCTGCGGTCCTTCGAGGGCCGCGGCGGCGGTGACGGCGGCAAGCGCGTCGATTTCACCCCAGCCGGTGGCGTAGTTGGGCACATTGCCGGGCCCTTCGCCGCCTTCGCCGGAGTCGTACGGCACCGGGTTGGCGGTTTCCATCAGCAGCGTGCCGAGGGTGGCGTAGTCGCCGGCCAGGCTGGGCGCAGCGCTGATCATCAGCGCGATCACGCCGGTGGCGGCCGGGGAGGACATCGATGTGCCCGTATAACCGCAAGTGTAGTCGGAATCACCGTTGGCCAGGGCCGAGCAGATGCTCACGCCCGGGGCCACGACGTTCGGCTTGAGGTCGTTGTAGCCCATCGGGTCGGGCAGGGTCGGGTCGGTGCCGTCGTTGGGATCGTCGGTGGGACCCCAGTTGGAATGGCTGGCGTACTGCCCGTCGGCGTTGCCGGTCGAGCCGATGCCCAGGACCGAGCCGTAGCGGGCCGGGTTGCCGACCGTGTTCAGCCCCGGCGGAGCGCTGTAGCCGCAGTTGCTGGCGTTGCCGTTGGAGAAGACGGGCACGACGCCGGCGGCGATCCAGGCGTCGACCGAACCCTGGTACCAACCGTCGTAGGACTGACCGCAGTCGCCCCAGGAGTTGTTCACGACGTGAACGCGTCGGCTCGGATCGGGGTTGTTGCCGGCCAGGTCGGTCGGCGCGGCCATGAACTGGGCGCAGGCCAGGAGGTTGGCGCCGGGGCAGCCCGAGCTGGTGCAACCCAGGCAGGAGACCCAGTCGGCGCCGGGTGCGACACCGATCTGGTTGGCGCCGCCGTCGTCGCCGATTGCGGTGCCGGTAACGTGGGTGCCGTGGGGGTTCGGCCACTGCGGCTCGGTGCTGCCGCCGTCGTCGAACCAGTTGTAGTTGTGGTCGAAGACACCGCCGCCGAGATTGCCGCGGTACTGGTTGACCAGGGCCTCATGCGTGTAGCGGGTGCCGGAATCGATGATGCCGACCGAAACGCCCTGGCCGGTGTAGCCCTGGGCCCAGGCGTCGGGGGCGTTGATCT
>JAASTB010000079.1 GCA_021767625.1 Wenzhouxiangella sp. | reverse complement strand
CCTTCTTCTTGGAAGCCTTCTTCTTGGAAGCCTTCTTCTTGGAAGCCTTCTTCTTGGAAGCCTTCTTCTTGGAAGCCTTCTTCTTGGAGGCCTTCTTCTTGGAGGCCTTCTTCGAAACCTTCTTCTTGGTCGCCTTCTTCTTGGCGGCCTTCTTGGCGGCCGGCGCGGAGGCGCCAGGCGAAGCCGGGGTCGATGCCGTCGCGGTCCCCTGGTCAGGCACCTGTTGTTCCAGCTGGGTTTCTTCGTTGATTTGCATGATGCTGACCTCCCTGGGTCGTGATCAGGATTATCTAACTACTCGCCCGGCGAGAGCGTTCATTGCGGATATGGTTCATCCACTCCCTCGCAGCAGTTTCTACTCTGCCATAATCCGTTGCCTCGTTAAAGGCTTCCAGCGCGCCATCCACGTCGCCCGTGTTGTACAGGGCGGTCCCCAGCAACAAGTATGCATTGCCCGTCTGGCTGTCCGACAGACCGCCAAGTTCGACCGCTCGGCTGAGCGCTTCGACGGCTTCTTCCCAGCGCTCCTGGTCGGTCAGGATAAAGGCTCTCTGGAGGTCGATCTTGCCGTCCGTCGATTGTGCACCTGCCCGTTCATAGGCGTCGAGCGCACGCTCCAGTTCCTTGGCCTCGTACCAGGCGCCACCGGCCATTTCCCAGTTGCGACGGGTATTCTCGACGATGCCCCGCTCGAGGCCATCCTGGAGCACCTCGGCAGCCTTGCGCGGAAAGTCGAATTCCTGCTGCAGGCTGGCCAGCTGCATGTATTCGCCCTGCTTGTCGAGCAGCCCCTTGCGGTAGGCGAGCGACAGCACGGCCATGGAATCGCGGTTGCGATCCAGCTGGACGTAGACCGAAGCCAGCTGGACCCAGTAGCTCTTCTTTTCCGGGTTCATGCGAATCAGGATCTGAAGCACATCAGCGGCCGCGGCGTACTCCTCGAGTTCGAAGTGCATACCCAGCTTCAGCTGGTACCACTGCTCCTTGGGCTCGTCGGACAGCGCGATGGCGCGTTCGATGGCCGTAATCGCTTCGCGAAACTCCTCGATCTGGGCGTGGATACTGGCCTTCATGACCCACACGTCGACCTTGTTTTCCTGCTCGTCGGGGGTGACGCAGAACCAGATATCGAGCTGGTCCAGCGCGTCGTTGAAGCGATCTATCGTGTAATAGAGCTGCGCGACCTGCAGGATCATCTGGTAGTGCTGGCTGTTGGGCAGCTGGTTCAGGTCGATTGCGCGCTTGAAGAAGTTGATCGCGTCTTCGTACTGCTCCTGCTGGGCGCGAACGAAGGCCATCGCCTGCAGGATCGTGGCGCTGGCGTATTCGTCGGTGCGGTTGCGTTCCAGCAAGGACTCGAGCGCCGGGTAGGCCTCGGCGTAGTTGTCCTCGCCGATCATCTCGTAGATATCGCTGAGTCGGTTGTAGGTTCGCTCGGTGAGCGCACCGGCCGACACCTCGCGCTCCACGCCGCACTGATAACCCGCCACCTCGGTCTGGCCGAAGGCCTGACCCGAAACCACGAACAGCGCGCTCAGCAAAACAATGTTGGCAGTCTTCATCATGCGTCGTCCAGAGTGAAGTCGATGGTCTGGGTCGCCTGACGTTCCACGGCCTGGCCGTCGACGACGCGGGGCTTGAATTTCCAGCGCAGGATCGCGCGAATCGCTTCTCGGTCGAACACGCGCGGCGGCTGTGAGTCGATCACGCGCGGCGAGCGAACCGATCCGGTCTCGTCGATCGTGAACTGGATCGTCACATAGCCCTCGATCTGCGCCACGGCGGCGTCACGCGGATACTGGGGCTGGATGCGCACCAGGGGCACGACATCGCCCTCGGCGTTGCGATCGGCCTGGCTCATCGAACCCAGGAACGGCCCCGTGCCCGACATCGACAGATCGAGATCGGGCATGTCCATGTCGGGCATGTCCTGGACCTGCTGCTCCATCTGCGCGATTTCCATCTCCGGCGGCGGCGGCGGCTCTTCGGGCGGCGGCGGCGGCGGCGGACGACGCCGATCGCGCTCCTCGACCGTTTCGTCGATCTCGACCGGCCCGAAGCGAATACCCGGCGGCGGCTCGAGCTGTTCGCGCTCGCCACCGGCACCCGAGATCAGGGTATGCATGATGTAGAAGGTCACCAGCGTGACCACGATGGCCAGCACGACGGCAACGGCGTATCGAATTCCGGAGCCCATGATTACCTCCCGCCTTCCGGCTCGGCCGAGATCGAGATGCGGTTGATACCGGCCGCCTGGACCTGGTCCATTACCTCGACCAGCATGCCCGTGCGAGCGCCCTGGTCGGCAATGAGCACAACGGCCGATTCAGGGTTTTCGGCCTTTGCTCGCTCGACCTCGGGGCGAACCTGGTGGATCTCGACCTGCTGCTTGTTCATCCAGATCTCGTCGTTTTCCCGTATGGCAATTAGAACATTACCCTGGGGACGAGGTTCCGCGGTCAACGCTGTGGGCTTGTTGACCTCGACCCCCGTCTCACGGATGAACGACGTGGTGACGATGAAGAAAATCAGCATGATGAACACGATGTCCAACATCGGTGTGATGTTGATCTCCGGCTCATCCTTTGTTGCGTGTCTGCGTGCCATGTTCTAGTTAAACCTGTTTGCGACGCCAATAGCCAGCCGGTTGTTCAGTCGAACCGCAGCAAGTCCTCGAGACGCTCGGTCTCGATTTCCGACTTGCGCTCGAGGAAGGAACCGAAGTACAGCCCGGACAGGGCCGCGACCATGCCCGACATGGTGGGAATGGTGGCCTGCGAAACGCCGGCGGCCATGGCGCGGGCATTGCCCGTGCCGAAGAAGGCCATGACGTCGAAGACCGCCACCATGCCGGTCACCGTTCCCAGCAGCCCGAGCAGCGGGCAAACGGCAATCAGCGTCTGGATGGTTCGAATGTTGCGCTGCATTTCCTGGCCGACCTTGCTGATCAGCTCCTCGCGGATCCGGCTGGCGTGCCAGGACTGGTGATCCGTCCGGTTCTGCCAATGGTCGAGGACTTCCTTGCGACGCTCGGGCAGGACACGGAAATAGAACCAGTAGCGCTCGATGATCAGGGTCCACATCACGAGGAGCACGGCGAAGATCGCCCAGAGGACGTCCCCGCCGAGCTCGATGAACCCGCGAATCGAGTCGAAGAAATTAGCTAGCGCTACCATGGCGACGCTCTGCGAGTCGTGCAATGATGCCGGCGGCCTGCTCTTCCAGGATCTGGATGAGCGAGCGGCTGCGGCTCTGCAGCAGACTGTGGAGAATCGTCAGCGGGATGGCCACCGTCAGACCGAGGACGGTCGTGATCAGGGCCATGGAAATACCGCCGGCCATCATGCGCGGATCACCCGTACCGAACAGCGTGATCTGCTGGAAGGTCTGAATCATGCCGACCACGGTACCGAGCAGACCGATCAGCGGCGCCACCACGTAGAGCACCTTGATCAGCGGCAGGCCCGATTCCAGCGGCGCGGTCTCGCGCAGGATCGCTTCGTCGAGCTTGAGCTCGAGGGTTTCGACGTCCTGGTCCGGGTTGTCCTGGTAGACCTTCAGCACGCGGCCCAGGGCGTTGCCCTCGTCGGCCTCTTCGCGCTTGAGCTGTCGCTTGATGGCGTTGCCCTTGATCGTCAGCACGATGCCGCGCCACAGGGCGAACAGTACGCCGAAGATACCCAGGGCGATGATCACGTAGCCGACCTCGGCACCCTGACGAATGCGCTCCTGGATGGTCGGCGCACGCACGACCTGCGCCAGGATGGCGCCGCGGGTACCGTCGATGGCCATGTCGACCACTTCGTCGCCGCTGGCTTGCTGCAGGTTCTCGGCCATGTTCTGGAAACGGCCGGCCGGCTGGCGGGGCAGCTCGACGAGCAGACCCTGATCGCCGTCCCACTGCAGGAACTTGCCGTTGGAGACCACGTTGAACACGCCGACTCGGACGACTTCGCGATTTTCTTCGCGCACGCCGTCGGCGTTGATCAGCGCAGAATCGAACTTCACGACCTTGCCCGACTCGGTGATCTCGCGAACCATTTCGTACCACATCTGGCGCAGCTCGCCGACGGTGGGCAGTTCACGGGCCTCGGCCAGGTCGGCGAAGAACTCGGAGCGACCCGGGTACTGCGCGCTGACCATCGACTCGGCCAGATTGCCGCGCATGTCGCCGGCGACCTGGCGGACGACACCGAACAACTCGCCCAGGTTGCCCATACGCTCGTCCAGGGTCGTTTCCAGTTCGACGAGCTGAAGCTCGTTTTCGTCGAACTGGTTCTGCAGGCGATCGGAGCGCTGCTCCTCGGCGCGCAGTTCGGCGCGGGCTTCTTCGAGAAGCTGGCGCTGGTTGTTGCGCTCGTTGATGAAGCGCTGCAGGCGCTGCTGGTCGATGCGCTGTTCTTCCTGAGCCGCCTGCTGGACCTGCTGCAGGAGCTCGTCGAGGGTGTCCTGCGCGCTGGCTGCGAAGGGCATGGCCAGCGCCAGAACTGCAATAAGAAGTCTAGTCATGCTCATCATTCACTCTCCGGGGCGGGCACGGGCAGCGGAATCAGGTCGGGAGCGACCTGGTTGCGGGCGATCGCCAGGCCGTCGCTGACGGGCAGCCGGTAGCTGTCGTCGAGCTGCTCGAACTGGCGGCTGTTCGGGTTCCACCAGCCGGTCGACTCGCCGTCGAGCGACTGCCAGAACAGCAGGGTGCGACCCACGCGCAGGAATTCGACCTGCTGGCCGTCGGGCAGCGCGCCGCGATAGGCCTCCATCGTGCGTCCGTATTCCAGTTCGGCCTGGTAGGACTCGATGATGAGGCGGAACTTCTCGGAGTTGGTGATATCCGAGCGATCCAGCGTATCGACGACGTTGTCGGCGCGATCGAGGCGTTCCTGGAGGCGGAACGGCACGTCGGCCTGGACCAGCTGCTCGAGCGTTTCGGCCATCTCGATCATCAGCGGGACGACGTCGCGGTTGGTCTGCTCCAGGCCCTCGAGCTGCTCGTTGATCGAGGCAATCTCTTCTTCCTGGTTGTTGACCACCGCCTGCATCTGCTCGTTGTAGGCGCGCAGGCTTTCGGTCTCGGCGAGAACCTGCCGATACTCGTCGATCAGCTGCTGGGTCTCCTCGTCGACCTGGTTGATCCGCTCCTGGGTCTGCGCGGCCTGACGCGTGATCCGGTTCTCGGTATCGATACTGCGGTCAAGCACCTGCGCGTGGGCGGCGAAAGCGCCGAGCATCAGCCCGGAGCCCAGCACCAGCAGGCGTGTAATAGGGGTTGAATGTTGTGACATTGTCGTATCCGCTATGCTTGAAATTCGTGGCTTTGCAAATGTCTTGGCATTGGCCTAGACCGGCAATCGAACTAGAATACCGCGCACACCCCCGAATTGAAAGACGAGGGGCCGTCGCGAACCCGCACCGAATTGCCGGAATGCGGAACCTACCCGCATCCGGGCCCGACGTCAAATCCCGTGAACGACAAAAACCCTTCAAGCGAAGCCGTGGACCCCGGCCCCCTTCCGCCTTGCGGACTGCTCCGCCGTGTGGCGTCAATGGTTTACGACACCTTGCTCGTCATTGGAATCGTAATGGTGGCAGCAGCCTTCGTCGTGATCCCCGCAGGATCCGAAATCCGCGCAGGCACCCTCTGGTTCCAGGCGTACATTCTCGTCGTCTGGTGGGCCTACTTCGCAGTATGCTGGCGACTCGGCGCACAGACGGTGGGTATGAGGGCCTGGCGCGTGAAACTCGTCGCAAAAGACGGCGACCCCATCAGCTGGATCGCAACCGTAGCGAGATTCCTGGTTGCATGGGTGTCGGCGACGGCCCTGGGCCTGGGCTTTCTCTGGAGCCTGTTCGATCCGCAGCGACGAGGCTGGCACGACATGGCCTCGGCCACGAGGCTCGTTGTCGTACCCAAAGAAGCCAAGCGGGGTTCACGAGGCTGAGGGACACGCCGGGGCGGCGAACCACTCGCCTCAGAGTCGCCTCAGCAACAACAGACCGAGCACGCCGAAGAACAGCGCCGGCAGAATCATCAACAGCCACAGCGGGCCGGGCCAGAGCATGGCCGTTCCCTTGATGAGCCGACTGATGACGAAAAACATCAACCCGAGCGACAAGCCCACGAAGGTACTCAGGCCACGCCCGCCCTGTCGCCCGCCCCGGAACGCGAACGGAAGGCTGACGAGGATCATGGCCAGCACATTGAGCGGGAAGAAGAGCCGATTCCAGAGCGCCTGGCGGTACTGCCCGGTATCCAGTTCGTTGGCGTCGAGCAACTCGATCATGCCGACGAGATCACCAATGGCGAGCATACGCGGCTTGCTCACCGCAGAGGAAAAGAGGTCGTAGCTGAGCGTGGAATCCAGAGTCACGGGACTCTCGCGCGTGGACTCACCGCCCTCGAACACCTCGCGACGAGACACGTTGCGAAACTGCCAGGAATCGCCGGTATGCGTCGCGCCGGTTGCGTGCATCACCAGGGTGGGCTTCATGCCCTCTTCGATGCGATAGACGAGCACGTTGCCGAACTCCGGCCGATCGTCGTCGGTCCACGCCGAGTACCCGATGCGCAACATCATGTTGCCGTCGCGCAGCCAGAGGGCCCCGAAGCGGCCCAGGTGAACCTGTCCACTGCGCCACTGGTCGCGCTGGGCGTTGGCGCGCGCCTCCAGCCCCGGAATGACGAACTCCGCCAGCATGAACAGCACGATCAGGCAGGCCCCGACCGAGAGCATCACCGAGGCGAGAATCCGCCCGCGATCGTACCCGGCAGCCCGCATGGCGACCAGCTCGTTGGTTGCAGCCAGCCCCCCGAGCCCCAGCATGGTGCCGATGAGGGCGGCGAAGGGAAAGATGTCGTAGAGCCGGCTGGGCATGGTCTGGACGATGAAGGCCAATACCTGCAGCGGCCCGTAGTCACCTGACATGTCCTGCGCCTCGCGCACCACCTCGATCAGCGTGTAGAGCCCGACGAGCAGCACGGCCACGATCAGCACCCACACCAGGACCGTGCGGCTGATGTAGCGCCCCAGAATGCCCGCGGTCACCACGCCCTCCAGTGCCGCCAGAACAGACCCAGCACGAGCAGCAAAAGGGCGCCGTGAACCGGCCAGAGCCCCGGACCGCGCATCACTTCGTGCTGCTCCATGAGAATGAGCCCGCCGTGAATGGCGTTGCTGTAGACCAGGTACAGGAAGAGGGCCGCGATGACGCTACCGTGCCGCCCTTGCCTCGGCTTGCGGCTCGACAGCGGCAGGGCGAGCAGACCGAGCAGGATCCCGGCCAGCGGCGCAGCCAGACGCCAATGCCACTCCCGGCGCTCGGACGGCGTGCCGGCCGGCCAGAGCTCCGGAAGCAAGTAACCCGCTTCGCTTTCGACCGAAGCATCCTCCGGCGCCGGAAGCTTCAGCTCATTGCGCGCAAACGACATCTCGCGAATCCCGCCTTCCAGCGGTTCCGAAAAATGCGACACCTGGTGCCCGTCGGTGAGCAGCAGGTAACGGTCCTCGTCCTCGCCGGGCAGCCACAGCCGACCGCTGCTGGCCGTCAGGACCTGCGTCGTGCCGTCCTCCATGTGCTGGATGAAGATGTCGCTGAGTTCGTCGCTGCGGCGATCGATACCCCCGACGTAGATGGTCGTGCGGCCCTGGTTGAGACGATCGAACTGCCCCGGCCGCAATCCCGCCACCATGGCGTTGCGCGCGGCGTCGGCCAGCAGCGTGGCCGAACGCTCCACCGCCAGCGGCGAAAGCCAGCCGGACACGATCAGCAGCCCCCCGGCCCACAGCAGCGCGACCGAAGCCACGGGCCGCAGCAATTTGCGGTAAGCCAGCCCCCCGCTTCGCATCACCACCATCTCGCTCTCTTCCTGCAGCCGGCCGAGCGTCATCAGCAGCCCGGTCAGAAGCGCCAGCGGACCGACGAGCATGATCGCTTCGGGCAACCTCAGCGCCAGCATCAAGAGCACGCTGCCACCGGGCAGGTCGCCCTGCGCCGCCTCGCCGAGCAGTTCGGCCAGGAACAGCGCGCTGACCACGCCGAGGAACACGACCAGGCTCAGGACGCTGGCGAGCAGGCCCTGCCGCAGGATGTAGCGCTGGAGAATCAGCATCCGGACTTCAGCCGCTGATGGTTACAATGAAGGGCTGCCATTATCATGCAGAATAACTTCGAATCTGAGCAGGACTTGAGAACCCATGCAGTTTACAACCACCGATGCCGCGCCGACCGCGGTTGATACCGATTGCCTGATCGCGGGCCTGAGTGAAGACGGGCTCGCGGGCCACCTCGCCGACATCGACCGGGCCAGCGAAGGCCTGTTGTCGCGCCTGCACGAAAGCGGCGACCTTCCGGCGAAGGCCGG
>JAASTB010000078.1 GCA_021767625.1 Wenzhouxiangella sp. | reverse complement strand
TTCGAATCCGGCACGTCCTGCCCGGCCTGGCGCAGCATCTTCTGCATCTGCAGGCTCATGGCATTGTCGTCGCTGACGATGCAGCCGGGAGATTCGGTCAGGCGGGAGCCGGCGGTGACATTGCCGACCTGCTCGCCCAGGACCTGTTTTATGCGTCCGGCCAGTTGCTTCGACGACTCGTCAGGCTCGGCCTCCTGGTCGGCGTCGAGATCCAGCTTGCCGCTAGCCGCGGACTTGAGCTGCTTGCCCTTGTACTCGTGCAGGTGGGCGACCAGCCATTCGTCGATCCGGTCGGTCAGCAGCAGCACCTCGATGCCGCGCTTGCGGAATGCCTCCAGGTGCGGGGAGTTCTTCGCCACCTTCAGGCTGTCGGCGGTCAGATACCAGATGGTGTCCCGATTGTCATTACCATCTTCGGCCATGTTGTCGATGTAGGCATCGAGCCCGACGCTCTCGTCGTCGGTCCTGCTCGAGGCGAAGCGCAGCAGCGAGGCGATTCTTTCGCGCTGCTCGAAGTCCTCGATCACGCCTTCCTTGAGTACGCTGCCGAACGCGGTGTGGAATTTCTCCCAGGCTTCACCGCCCTCTTCGGCCAGTCTCTCGATCAGGTCGAGGGAACGCTTGATCACGGTGGCCCGGATCTTTTTGAGCAGGGGATCGTCCTGCAGGATCTCGCGCGAGATGTTGAGCGGCAGGTCGGCCGAATCGATCACCCCGCGCATGAAGCGCAGGTAGCGCGGCACGACCTGCTCGGCGGCGTCCATGATGAACACGCGCTGGATGTAGAGCTTGACGCCCTCGCGTTCGTCGCGGTTGATCAGCATGTCGAACGGCGCCTGGGACGGCAGGTAGAGCAACAGGCTGTAGCGCTGGCTGCCTTCGACGTGATGATGCGCCCAGCTCAGCGGCTTCTCCTCATCGCCGGTCAGGCTGGTGTAGAACTCCTGGTAGTCAGCATCGGACAGCTCCGACTTGGCTCGTGCCCACAGCGCTTTGGAATCGTTTACCGTCTCGGGCTCTTCTTCCCCGCCCGCCTCGCTCAGGCGGATCGGGAAGGCGATGTGATTGGAGTAGTGCCGGATGATGCGCTTGAGCTGCCACTCCGAGAGCAGGTCCTTGTGCTCGTCGCGCATCGTCAGGGTGATCGTGGTGCCCTGCGCCTCGCGCTCGATCGGCTCGAGCTGGTACTCGCCCTCGCCGCCCGAGGTCCAGCGCACGGCGTTGGCCGCCGGCTCGTCGGCCCGGCGGGTTTCCACACTGACCTCCGAGGCGACGATGAAAGCCGAGTAAAAGCCCACGCCGAACTGGCCGATCAACGCAGCATCCTTTTGCTTGTCGCCCGACAGGGACTCGAGAAATTGCCTGGTGCCCGACCGGGCGATGGTGCCGAGGTTGTCGATGACCTCCTCGCGGTTCATGCCGATGCCTTGATCGGAAACCGTCAGGGTGCCGGCTTCGGCGTCGAAGCGCACGTCGACGGCCAGGTCCTGGTCGAGACCCTTGAGCGATTCGTTGGTCAGCGCCTCGAAACGGAGCTTGTCGCAGGCGTCGGAAGCATTGGAAATCAATTCACGAAGGAAGATCTCGCGGTTCGAGTACAGCGCGTTGATCATCAGCTTGAGCAGCTGATGAACCTCCGTGTCGAAACGGCGGGTTTCCGGGGCGTTCGCTTGGCTCATGGCAGATCAGGGACGATTGTTCGACTGCAATCGGAAGTGGGCGCAAACGCAGCCGGTTTCAAGTCCCGCCCCCGCGCGGGCGTCGCGGTGCCCGCGCGGGGGAACCCGGATCATTCCATTCCCAGGCCGAGAACGTCCTTGCCCTGCCTGAACACGACATCGACGGGAATGCCGGCATCGTCGATCCGGTCGAGGTCGGACTGCAGCGCTTCGCCGATGACCCCCAGCTCCTCGAGCATGCGGCCGGCCTTTGCGTAGTCGCCGTCGCCCTGCATCACCAGGATTTCGCGCGAAAGGGCGTCGATGGCTTCGCTGAATCGCTCGGGGACGACGCGGTAGTGGCCGTTTTCGTCGCGCTCGAAGGCGCCGAAATCCTCGAAGTAGTTGAAGCGCATCATGTTGGCCCGCCCGTGCGCGCTCGAGGCGCCGAAACGAACCGAACGGAAGATGCCGGCCAGGAAGGTGACGTAGTAATCCATGATGTCGCCCTCGATCTCGCCGGCTTCGTGGAGCTCGCGCACCATGTAGAGCCCGAGAACGTCTGCCTTGCCTTCCTCGTGCGGGCTGGCATGCTCCTTGAGTGCCGAGCGCACAGTGCCTTCGCCCTCGACCAGATTCTTGATGCCCAGGCCGTGCGCCACTTCGTGGAACATGGTGTTGCCGAAGAAGGCGTCGAAGCTGATGTGTTCGCGCTGCTCCTCGGCGATGACCACGTCGGCAATCGGCACCAGGATGCGGTCGTACTTCGCGCGCATGGCGTTCTTCAGCTGCGAGCGGCGCGTGCCCTTGGCCAGCTGCACTTCCTCGTCGTTGGGCAGGTTGACCGCGATGGTCTTCGAGCCGGCATTCGAGTCGCCGGCGTAGTAGACCACGTCGTAAGCGTTGAGCTCGGCCTCGCTGCCGGGCTGCTCGGCCTTGTAGGCCTCGGGCACCGGCAGGTTGCGCTGCAGTTCGGGCAGGAACTCGGCGAAGCGGGCCAGGCGTTCGCTCCATTCCAGGTCCTTGATCAGCACATAGGCCTCGAAGGCCGCCTTGTAGCCGTAGCGCTGGTCCTCGTAGGTTTCGATCGGACCGTAGATCAGGTCGACCTTGTTGTCCGATACGTCCATCCACGCCAGGTCGGAGGGCTGATAGCGGTTGGTGCGAAGCGCATCTGCCCTCAGCCGCAGGTAGCGCGCGAAACTCTCGTTCTCGGCCAGCTCGGCGGCCCGCTCGAGCATCTCCGCCGCGTCGGCCAGACGCTCCGCGTAGAACTCGTTGTAGGGTTCGACGACCAGCTCGCCCGCCTCGTTTCGGCGGACCAGGCTGTATAGATCGTCCTTGCGGCGGTCTTCGAGCGCCTCGAACTCGGCGTCGGTCATGTCCGCCGGATAGAAATTGGCGCCCGGCGGCTTCGGGCCGTAGCCGGGCACGAAGGGGCGATTGCCGGCCAGGCGGTCCCAGGGACCGTAGTTGATTCGGGCGAATTCGCGCGTGGCCTCGTCGTCGATCTCCTCGAGCAGGGCGTCGCGATCACCGAAAGCCTGGTGCCAGAACAGGTCGTCCATGATGCGGCTCGCATCGATCAATACCGCCACCATCTCGCGCTGCTTGTCGCTGAGATGACTCAGGTCGGTCTCGAGGCTGAACTCCGAATAGATCTCGGGTCTCGGCTCGGCGACGTCCCCGGCTTTGTCGGAATCCGCGGCATCCTCGGAGGCGGCGGGCTGCTCCACGGCCACTTCGCGGTCGGTGCCGGCTGCTGCATCCGCGGTCGCGGTCTCGTCCTGGGCACCGCCGCAGGCGGCCAGAAAGAGGCAAACGAAAATACTCAGAATCGACTTGTTCATGAACCGGACTCCATCGGCATGGGTATGGGCGCAGGCGAGCATTCTAACCGCCGGCGGGACGGCCCGTTTGCAACCGATCGCCGCCCCTCGCATAATTGGCGCCCCGGCTGCGGGCAAAACCCGGCCGAAAACGGGTGCTTGGCGCCCGGCTAACGACAACAACAAGAGCGATACCAGCGCATGCGGCAACGCTATCATGTCACCATCACCGACTATCGGGGGTCACGTCATTTCACCCTCGACCAGCTCGTCCGACGCGTGATCGCCGGATCGGCCGTCGGCCTGGCGGTCATCCTGCTCGTCGGGGCGGCCGGTATTCTGCTGCTGTCGAGCCGCGTCGGTTCCCTCAACGGGCAGGTCGCGGAGCTTGCGGCCGAAAAGCAGGCGATCCAGGCCGACAAGCAGCAGCTGGCCGAGGAACGCAGGCAGCTCGAGCGAGAAGTCCAGCGCCGCGGTCGCGAACTGGCCGTCCTCGGCAGCGAGGTGCAGCGAATCGAGACCCTGGTGGGCCTGGAACCGTCGGACGACCGCCCGCTGGCTCAGCGCGTCGACATCGCCGCGCAGACAGCCTTCGAGAAGCGCCTGATGCTGCGCTCGATCCCGAGCGGCTTTCCGGTCCAGTCCGGACGGGTGACCAGCGACTTTGGCATGCGCCACCACCCGATTCACGACCGCGAGGCACTGCACGGGGGCGTCGACCTGCGCGCCCGTCGCGGTACGCCGATCTACGCCACCGCCGACGGGGTGGTCGAGTGGGCGGCGATGCACCAGAGCTCGGGACTCGGCAAGATGGTCAAGGTGGTCCACAACTACGGTTTCTCGACCATCTACGGTCATCTCGACGACATCGAGGTCAGCTCCGGAAGCTACGTCAAGCGCGGGGACCTGCTGGGTTATTCGGGCAACACCGGCCAGTCGGCCGCGCCTCACCTGCACTACGAGGTGCGCTACCTGCAACGCCGCCTCGACCCCTCACCCTTCCTGCGCTGGTCGCTGGAGGAATACGACGTACTGTTCAGCGAAGAGGATCGCGTTCAATGGGAATCATTAACCGAAGTCGTCCGGACGGCAGCCAACACGCCGGAACGACCGTCATTGCAGCAGGTTCAAAGTTTGTCGGCGACCTTGCCCTGAGCGACAACCTGCACGTGGACGGCCGCATCGAGGGTGCGGTTCATTCCGAAGCGGAAGTGGCCATCGGCCAGGGGGGAAGCATCGAGGGCGAACTCAAGGCCGATCACATCGTGATCAGCGGCAGCTTCGAGGGCAACATCGACGCCAAACGCCTGGAGATCGTGGCCGGGGGGCGGGTCAACGGCGACGTCACGGTGGCCGAACTCGTCATCGAACCCGGCGCCCTGTTCAACGGCAACAGCCGCATTCGCGAATCCGAGGCAACCAGCAAGCGCAAGACGGAGAAACCGACCGCCGGGGCCGGTAGCGGAGAAGCGGCCAAGGCCGGTTGACGCGATTGACCGCCCTATGGAGGGCTTCAAGACCGGCGCGTCCCGAAACGCAAAAAGGCCAGCCGGGCGGCTGGCCTTTTCGCGTTCGGAGCGTTGCCCGATTCAGGCGCGGGCGCGGTTGCGACCAGAGCCCGAGAGCTTTTCCTTGATGCGAGCGGCCTTGCCTTCCAGGTTGCGCAGGTAGAACAGCTTGGCGCGACGCACCTTGCCCTTGCGCTTGACCTTGATCGATTCGATCAGCGGACTGTAGGTCTGGAAAACACGCTCGACACCGGTGCCGTGAGACACCTTGCGAACGGTGAAAGCGGAATTGACGCCGCGATTGCGCTTGGCGATGCAGACCCCTTCGAAAGCCTGCACACGCTGGCGGTCGCCTTCGCGAACCCACAGGTTCACGGTGATGGTGTCACCCGCCGCGAAATCCGGGATTTCGCGTTCGGTCTGTTCCTTGTTGATCTCGTCGATGATATTGCTCATGACTGCTCGTTCCCATTGGCGCGTTGACTAGGAGCGCGTTCTTTTTGCCCCGCCCCGGGGCAGACAAGCCGGTAATTGTAACCTGTTTTTCAGCCCTTGTCTTGCCCTGCGTCGGAAAATTCCGCCAGGGCCCGCTCGTCGCCGGCGTCGAGACCGCGTTGTTCCAGCAGGTCGGGCCGCCGACGCCGCGTGCGCTCGATCGCCTGCGCGCGACGCCAGCGCTCGATCCGGGCGTGATCGCCGCTGAGCAATACCGGCGGCACATCCAGGCCGCGCCAGGATTCCGGGCGCGTGTAGTGCGGGCAGTCGAGCCGGCCGTCGGAGAAAGAGTCCTGCTCCGCCGACTGATCGTGGCCGAGCACCCCAGGCAGAATGCGCACGACAGCGTCAATCATCACCGCGGCGGCCGGCTCACCGCCGGAGAGCACGAAATCGCCGATCGACCACTCTTCGTCCACGAGCGTGTCCATCACGCGCTCGTCGATGCCCTCGTAGCGGCCGCATACCAGGATCAGCCGCTCCCGAGCGGCCAGCTCCGAAACCGCCGCCTGGTCCAGGCGTCGCCCCTGGGGCGTGAGGCAGCCGACGCGGGCGTGCGGGTCGTCGCCTCGGGCCGCCTCGATGGCCTGCGCCAAGGGCTCCGGGCGCATGACCATACCCGGTCCGCCGCCGTAGGGTCGGTCGTCGACGCTCTTGTGAACGCCGGGCGCGTAATCGCGCGGATTCCAGCAGCGCAGGTCGACGGTGCCCTCTGCGATCGCACGCCCGGTCAGGCCGAGTTCACGCAGGCCCCGAATCCAGTCGGGGAAGAGGGTGACCACATCGATGCGAGAGAGCATGACTTCAGACCGGCTCGGTCCACTCGAGCGGCCAGTCGACCGTGATGCGACCAGCCTCGAAGTCGACCTCGCGCACGAATTCATCGGTGACGAAGGGAATGAGGACGGTGCCACCTTCGCCGCGGACCTGGAGCACGTCGTGGGCGCCGGTTTCCTGCAACTTCTCCACGCGGCCGTAGCTGTGACCCTCGAGGTTGACCACTTCCAGGCCGATCAGGTCGTGCCAGTAGTATTCGCCCGGCTCGGGCTCGGGCAACGACGAGCGCGCAACGCGAATGAGTTGTCGACCCAGCGCCGTCGCTTGTTCAGGGGTGTCGATGCCGTGCAGCTTGACGACCAGTCGGGGGCCGGACTGCTGCCACTGCTCGATCTCGAGGGATTCACCGTGCTCGCCGACAAGCCACGGCTGGTAATCGAATATGGCGACCGGCGGCCGGGTATCGGACCAAACCTTGACCCAGCCGCGAACGCCCCAGGGGCCGTTGAACCGGCCGACGACGACCGGTTCGTCCGACCGGCTCACGCGTTCAGGCCGCGGCCTGGGCCCGGCGTGCTTCGTTGGCCAGGTCGCGGACGCGCTCGGAGATCTGCGCGCCCTGGCCGAGCCAGTAGTCGATGCGCTCGACGTCGAGGCGCAGACGCTCGTCGTTGCCGCGAGCGACGGGGTTGAAGAACCCGAGACGCTCGATGTTGCGGCCGTCGCGCGCGTTGCGGCTGTCGGTGACGACAATGTGGTAGAAGGGCTGCTTCTTGGCGCCGCCCCGGCTCATGCGAATCTTGACCATTTTCTCTCCTGAATCGCCCCGGAACCACTGCCGGCTCCGTGACTTGCAATTGCTGAATTCGGCAAACTCGCCATTCTATCGGATTCCCCTGACGTTTGGAAGGGGTGGGAACCTAGAACGGCATTCCACCCCCACCCCCCGGCATCCCCCCGGGCAGGCGCTTCATCATCTTCGCCATGGCACCCTTGCTGCCGACCTTCTTCATCATCTTCTGCATCTGCTTGTGCTGCTTGATCAGTCGGTTGACGTCCTGGATCTGCAGGCCCGACCCGGCCGCGATGCGGCGCTTGCGCGACCCCTTGATGATGTCGGGATAGCGGCGCTCCTTGGGAGTCATCGAATTGATGATCGCGACCATGCGCCGGGTCTGCTTGTCGTCGACCTGCGACTTGACGGCGTCGGGCATGTTGCCCATGCCGGGCAACTTGTCCATCAGCGCGCCCATGCCGCCGAGCTTGTCCATCTGCAGCAGCTGGTCGCGGAAGTCGTCGAGCCCGAATCGCCGACTGCCCTTGCCGACCTTGCCGGCCAGCTTCCTGGCCTGCTTCTGGTCGACCTTGCGCTCGACTTCCTCGACCAGGCTGAGCACGTCGCCCATGCCCAGGATGCGCGAGGCCAGGCGATCCGGGTGGAAAGGCTCGATGCCGTCGATCTTCTCGCCGGTGCCGAGAAACTTGATCGGCGCTCCGGTGATGTGACGAACCGAAAGCGCCGCGCCGCCGCGCGCGTCACCGTCGGTCTTGGTCAGCACCACGCCCGACAGCGGCAGCGCCTCGTGGAAGGCCTTCGCCGTGTTGGCGGCGTCCTGCCCGGTCATGGCATCGACCACGAACAGGACTTCCGCCGGATCGACCGCGGCATGCACACGCCGGATCTCGTCCATCATCGCCTCGTCGACGGCCAGGCGGCCGGCGGTGTCGAGGATCAGCACGTCGGCGAACTGCTTGCGCGCGTGATCGACCGCGTCGGTGGCGATGCGCACGGGATCAGCATCCTCCGCGGAACGGTAGAACCCGGCCTCCACCTGTCCGGCCAGGGTTTCGAGTTGGTCGATCGCCGCCGGCCGATACACGTCGCAGCTCGACAGCATCACCTTCTTCTTGTGCCGTTCCTGGATCAGCCGGGCGAGCTTGCCGGCGGTCGTGGTCTTACCGGCGCCCTGCAGGCCGGCCAGCAGGATGACCACCGGCGCCTGGCGGTCCAGGGCGAGCGGCGCCTGCTCGTCGCCGAGGACGTGCTTGAGCTCCTCGTGGACCACCTTGATGAGGGCCTGGCCGGGCTTGAGGCTCTT
>JAASTB010000077.1 GCA_021767625.1 Wenzhouxiangella sp. | reverse complement strand
GTGGTTTCCATAAACTGAGAGCTTAATTGCCCTGCACGACTGCTCATAGACGTCTCCTCGTGGCGGCTGCCCTTCATTCCGGGCCTCGACCGGGTCTACGCTGGCGCAGATCGGTGCCGGGCTGGCCTGGTTGGGCCTGCTGTTCGCCGTGGCGCTGTTCGGCGAGCGCTCGCAGGCGCGCTGGAAGAACCTCTGGCCGGTGGTGTATTCGCTCTCGCTGGCGGTCTACTGCACGGCCTGGACCTTCTACGGCACCACCACTCAGGCGGCGCGCTCGGGCTGGCCCGTGCCGCCGACCTTCGTGGGCACGATCATCCTGTTCGTGGTTTTCTTTCCCTTCCTGCGGCGCCTGGTGGCGCTGAGCAAGGCGACCAACGCCACGAGCATCGCCGACTTCATCGCCACGCGATTCGGCAAGTCGTCGACGCTGGCGGCGGTTGTCACCGGGGTGGCCGTGATCGGTATCGTTCCCTACATTTCGCTTCAGCTCCAGGCCGTGGCGATGAGTTTCGAGGCGATTCACGGGCGCGTGGCGGCCGGAGAGTCGGCCGCCTGGCAGGACCTGGCGTTGTATGCGGCGATCATCATGGCCGTGTTCGCCATGCTCTTCGGTACCCGCCGCGCCGCGGCCACCGAGCACAACCGCGGCCTGGTGCTGGCGATGGGCTTCGAGTCCCTGCTCAAGCTTGCCGCGATGCTTGCACTGGGCGCCTTCGTGCTGTTCGGGCTTTTCTCCGGCCCCGCGGAATTCGCCGAGCGGGCGCCGTCGCCTCGGTTCACTGGGCTGGATTCCTTCCTGACCCTGATGTTGCTGGGCGCGCTGGCAATGTTCACGCTTCCGCATCAGTTCCACATCGGCGTCGTGGAGTGCCGGCAGGAGCGCCACCTGCGCATGGCCCGCTGGCTGTTCCCGCTGTTCCTGATCCTGATCAGCCTGCCCGTGCTGCCGCTGGCCCGTGCCGGCAATGCGCTGCTCGAGGGCGTGGTCACGCCCGATCTCTACGTGCTGATGCTGCCTCTGGGAGAAGGCCAGCAAGGCCTTGCGCTGCTGGCTTTCCTGGGCGGCCTGAGCGCTGCGACTTCGATGGTCATCCTGGCCAGCCTGACCCTGTCGATCATGATCGGCAACCACTGGCTCACGCCGGCGCTGCTCAACCGTCACTGGGGGCGGGTGAGCGAACTGGGCATACCGGTGCGCCAGCAGCGCAGGCTGGGGATCGTCGTCGTTCTGCTCCTGGCCTATGTCTACAGCCGGTCGATCGGCGTCGCCGACGCCCTGGCCGACATCGGGGCGCTGTCGTTTTCCGGCCTGGCCCAGCTGGGGCCGGCGGTGGTTCTGGCCGTCTATCGGCCCGGTCTCTCGGCTCGCCCGGTCCTGGCAGGAATCGTCCTCGGCGTCGGGGTCTGGGCCTATGTGCTGTTCCTGCCGCTGCTGCTGGCGGGGTTCGGCGTCCAGGCGGACTGGATGAGCGCCGGGCCGCTGGGGCTGACCTGGCTGGCGCCAGAGAACCTGTTCGGGATGGCCGAGCTGGCGCCGCTGACGCGCGCCGTCGTGGCCAGCCTGGCGGTCAACCTGGTAGTCAGCCTGCTGGGGGTCCGGCTCGATGCCTCACCCGGTCGGGACCAGACCGAGGACGATCCGATGCGCCCGGACATGCTCTATCGTCTGGCCGAGCGCTTCCTGCCCGAGGAGCGGCTCGAACCGCTGTTCGCCGGTCGCAGCGACGCCCGAAACCTGGCTGCACGCCTGGAACACGAACTGGCGGCCGTGGTGGGATCGGCCTCCGCCAGGCTGCTGCTCGACGCCGCGCGAAGGCGCACGCCCGCCCCCCTGGATACCGTCGCCGACCTGGTCGGCCAGGCCGCCGAGCAGGCGCGCTTCAGCCGGGAAGTGCTTTCGGGTGCGCTGGAGAACATGAGCCAGGGCGTGTGCGTGGTCGACCGCGAGATGCGCCTGGTGGCCTGGAACAGCGCGTACCTGGCCCTGTTCGACTATCCCGACGAGTTGATCCGGGTGGGGCGGCCGGTGGCCGACCTGCTGCGGCACAACGCCGAGTCGGGCCTGATGGGAGGCGGCGACATCGAACGAAAGATCCAGCGCCGCCTGGCTCACAAGCGGGCCGGCAGCCGCCACCGCATCGAACGGCCCTGGCCCGACGGCCGAATCATCGAAATTCGCGGCAACCCGATGCCGGGGGGCGGTTTCGTCGCCACGTTCACCGACGTGACGGCCTTCCGCAACGCCGAGGAGGAACTCAGGCGAATCAACGAGACCCTGGAACAGCGCGTTGCCGACCGCACCCGCAAGCTCGAAGGGGCAATGGAGGAAGCCGAGCGCGCCAGCGAAGCAAAAACGCGCTTCCTGGCGGCCGTCAGCCATGACCTGGTCCAGCCGCTCAATGCCGCCCAGCTGCTGACCCATGCGCTGACCGGGCGCGTTTCCGACGAACGCTCGCGCCAGTCACTGGATCAGATCTCCGGCGCGCTGGGCGCCACCGAGGACTTGATCGAGGGTTTGCTCGACATTTCCCGACTGGATGCCGGCGGCATGGAGCCGCGGCGCAGCCGATTTCCGCTCGGCGAGCTATTCTCCCAGCTCAGGGGCGAGTTCTCGGTGCTGGCGCGCGAGCGCGGCCTGGTGTTGGGCTGCGTCGACACCCGCGTGTGGGTGGAGACCGATCCCCAGCTGCTGCGGCGTATCCTCCAGAACTTCCTGTCCAACGCCGTGCGCTACACCCACCGGGGACGCGTCCTGATCGGCTGCCGGCGGCGGGGCGAGCATGTGTTGATCGGCGTGTGGGACACCGGGCCGGGCCTGACCTCCGAGGATCAGTCCGTGATCTTCGAGGAGTTCCGTCGCCTGGGCGATCGCCAGCACGCGCCGGGACTGGGGCTGGGTCTGGCCATCGCCGAGCGCATGGCCCGCTTGCTCGGGCACGAGATCGAGCTGGCTAGCCAGCCGGGTCGAGGCACGGTTTTCGGCGTGCGTGTGCCGCGCACCCAGCCCGAACGCTCCGCTCCGCCGCGTGCCGCGGCCCGCTCGGAGCCCGGCTCGGGCCGCGTGCTCATCGTCGACAACGAGGCGGCCATGCTCGGTTCCCTGGATACCCTGGTCTCCGGCTGGGGCTTCGAGGTTCGTGTCGCCAGCAATGCGGATCAGGCGCTGGCGGCAGCCGCACGTTTCGAGCCGGAACTGCTGGTGGTCGACTTTCACCTCGACGACGGCCGCACCGGCCTGGAATTGCTCGATGCCCTGCGTTCCGCCGGTTGCGCTTCCCCGGCGATCCTGATCAGCGCCGATCATGCCGCCGAAGTCCGGCAGGCCGCGCGCCGGGCCGGTTGCGAGTTTCTCCACAAGCCGATCCGGCCGCTGGCCCTTCGCTCGGTAATGACCCGCATGATGCCGCGGCGACGCCGCGGAAGCTGAAGTCACTGTCGGGAGAAGCGCGCTACCGGAGCGGTGGCCAGAACCTCGGCATAGCGCTCGTGGACACGACCCATCCTCACGCGACCGAGGAAGCCCGAGTAGGCCAGGTAGCTGACCAGGAAGCGGCGGTCGGCGGCCCAACGCGGCAGGAATTTCGGTGCCCTCAGCAGTCCCATCTCGGCCAGCTCGCAAAGCACCGGGATGTCGCTGAGGGAGATCTTTCCGCAGAACAGCAGTTGCAGCACGTCGGCGCGCCCGGCCGCCACCACCGATCGCAGGAAGTCGTGCACGCGCAGCAGCCCGTCGAGGTAGACCACGTCCTTGGTAAAGGGGGCGCCCCCCGTCAGGACGCCGCCGCGGAACACGCGCCGGGTCTGCTCAAAGGCCGTGCGCTGTAGCGTCTCGTCGCCCGGCGGCATCGATTGCCTGGCAGCGGCCGCGCGCCCCTGATCGAGGAACCGGTCGTAGACTTCGATGAAGTCGGCGCCGTCGACGGCCATCTGGATGGCCAGCACTCGATCGGCCAGGCGCCCGAGGCGGTCGACGTCCATGCCCCCGGTGATGAATTCGGCGAACACCGCCAGGCCCTCCTGGGTTCGCGTGGTGCCCGGATGACTCGATGCCAGGATCGGCAGCGCCTCCTGGGCGCGGCCGTTGAGTGCCGTGGCGACATGAATACCCGCCTCGTGGTGGACGAGTTGCTCGACGTCGCGGTCGGTAAATCGCGCGCCGGCGCGTATCCGGATGCGATCGGGGCCCGCCGTGGCGTTGGCCGACAGCTCCTCGACGATCTCGACCGGGGGTGCATCGGCGCCGAAAAAGCGTGTCACCGCGGCGCGCATTCGGCGCGCCACCTGGCGGTCCGTGGCGCTGGGATCGTCGGGCGCCCCGAGGTCGAGATGATTGAGCCCGTCGATGATTCGCCGTAGCCGCCTGGCCAGCTGAAGCGGGCTGTCGCTGGAGTCGGGCAGGGCCTCCCCCGGACTGCCGTAGAGTTCCCTGGAGGCGTCGAAGAAGGCGGCGCTGGCGACACCGTTCATCATCCGGCCGGCCGTTTCGAGGCGGTCGGCGATGCGCTCGAACCATTCGCGCGCCGGGCCCGTGCCGGCGATCAGCGGCCGGGCTCGGGCCAGGGCCTCGTCGACCGCGGCGGTGTCGATGTCGGGGTAGTCGATGCGAGGCAGTTCCCGGCCGCCGCGCTCGAGAAACCGTTCGCGCACAGACAGGGGCCAGGCGAGAAGTCCCAGGATGCGCAGCGGCTGTTCGGCCTCGCGCAGGGCCGCGGCCGCTTCGGTAATGCGCCTGGTGACGGGGCGGGAGGCGGACACGGTCAGTGAAGATTTCCGGTCATCATTTCACGCTATAATAGCGTGTTAACTCAACGAACTGCCTCGATTAGCGCGGCCAGGATAAAGATACATGCTGTTTGACAATGTCGTCATCAAGTCGGTGGCTTCGGTGGATGCCCCACACACGGTAACCAGCGAGGAAATCCGCGAGCGGCTCGCGCCGACCTTCAAGAAACTGCGGCTGCGGGGCAACCCGCTGATCGACCTGGCCGGCATCGAGGAACGCCGTTTCTGGGACGAAGGCGTACTGCCCTCCCAGGCAGCGACAATGGCCGCCGAGAAGGCCCTGGCCCGCGCCGACATCGACCCGGACCGGGTCGGCATCCTGATCAACACTTCGGTCTCGCGCGACTTCCTCGAGCCCTCGACGGCCTGCATGGTGCACGGCAACCTCAAGCTGCCCAACACCTGCGAGAGCTTCGACGTGGGCAACGCCTGCCTGGCGTTCATCAACGGCATGAACATCGCCGCGCACATGCTCGATCGCGGCGAGATCGACTACGCGCTGATCGTCAATGCCGAGAACAGCCGGGAAATCAACGAGATCACCATCAACCGCCTGCTCGAGCCGAAGGTCACGCGCAAGCAGTTCAAGAGCGAGTTCGCCAGCCTGACCCTCGGTTGCGGGGCGGCCGCCATGATCATGTCGCGCGGCGATCTCGAGCCCGACGGTCACCAGTACAAGGGCGGCGTCTCGCGTGCGGCCACCGAATTCAACAATCTCTGCCGCGGCTGGAACCACCAGATGTGGACCGACACCAAGAGCCTGCTTCGCGAAGGCATGAAGCTCGCCGGCGCCACCTACTCGACGGCGCGCCAGGTGCTGGGCTGGGTGGCCAACGAGCTCGATCACGTCGTCATCCACCAGGTCTCGCGCGTGCACACCGAGGCATTCATCCGCGCCTTCGGCGTGGCGCCCGAACGCGTCTATCGCATCTTCCCGAAATTCGGCAATATCGGCCCGGCCTCCATCCCGACGGTGCTGAGCAAGATCGTCGACGAGAACCGCGTGCAGCGCGGCGACAAGGTCGCCCTGATGGGCATCGGCTCGGGTCTGAATTGCTGCATGGCGGAAGTCATCTGGTAAACGAGTTGGCTTGTTAACTGGTTGGCTGGTTGGCTCGTTGTCGCCTTAACCAGCCGACCAGCCGACGAGCGAACCAGCCAACATAGGCAATCGAATGCCCCTGGTTCCCGATAAGCTCTTTCCGTTCGAGCCGAATTTCCATGTCCAGTCCGCCGGCCACCGCATGCACTACGTGGACGAAGGGCCGCTGGCCGGGCAGCCGGTGGTCATGGTGCACGGCAACCCCACCTGGTCGTTCTACTATCGCAACGTCATCGAGGCGCTCAAGGACGACTGTCGCTGCCTGGCGCCCGACCATGTCGGGATGGGGCTTTCCGACCGCCCCGACGAGTCGGCCTACGACTACACCATGGCCAGCCGCGTTGCCGATTTCGGGCATTGGCTCGACGAGGTCGAGCCCGAGCGCGAAATCGACTTGGTGGTGCACGACTGGGGCGGCGCGATCGCCACGGCCTGGGCGGTGCAGCATCCCGAGCGCGTACGCCGCATCGTGCTGCTCAACACCTGGGCCTTCACCATCCCGCCCGACGAACCGCTGCCTTTCGCGCTGAAGTTCGCGCGCACCGGCATCGGCGGCTTCCTGATCAACCGCTTCAACGCCTTCTCCGGCCTCGCGACGCGACTGGCCACGGCGCACAGGCTCGATCGCGAAGTCGCGCGCGGCCTGACCGCGCCCTACCGCGGCAGCCCGGACCGGCGGCTCGCCACCCTGCGATTCGTCCAGGACATCCCGCTGAAGGAATCCGATGCCGCCTGGCCGGTGCTGGCGGAAACGGAAAAACATCTCGATCGTCTGGCCGACAAGCCCATCAAGTTCATCTGGGGCGCGAAGGACTTCGTATTCGACGACCGTGTGCTCGACATGTGGCGCGAGATCTGGCCGCAGGCCGAAGTCGAATATCTCGAAGACGCCGGCCACTACGTCCTCGAAGACGCCCCGGAGCGGGTCGTCCCAAGCATCGCAGCGTTCCTGAGTTCTTGAAATGAAAGGGTTCGGGGTTCCGGAGCCTTTGCTGGAGCATCGGGACGGTTGCCGACAACCATCACGACGGGTACCTGGTTCTTGCGGGAAGGTCGTCGCCATATTGAATGCCGGAACCCGGAACCCCGTATAGTCTCTGAAACCTGAAACCTGAAACCTGGTTCCATGCCAACCGATTCGATCAACATCGCCCACGCACTGACCCGCCAGGCCGAAGCGCAACCGGAGACGACGGCGCTGATCCTGCCGCGCAAGCGCACTTCGCAGGGCTGGAGCGACCGACGCTGGAGCTACGCCGAGCTCAACGAGCTGACTGATCGCCTGGCCGCCGGCCTGCAGGCTCGCGGTATCGAAAAGGGCACGCGGGTGGCCTTCATGGTGCCGCCCTCGCTGGAATTCTTCGCCCTGTTCTTCGCTCTGTTCAAGGCCGGGGCCGTGCCCGTGCTGATCGATCCGGGCATCGGGCTCAAACCCCTCAAGACCTGCCTGGCCGAGGCCGAGCCGGAAGTGTTCATCGGCGTTACCCGCGCCCAGATCGCCCGCATCGTCCTGGGCTGGGCTCGCGGCAGCATCCGGCAAACGATCACCGTGGGGCCGCGACCTTTCTGGCGCGGACTGAGGTATGCCGACCTGCTTTCGGCCCGGGTCGATACCTTCCAGCCGCCCGAAGTGGGCGGCGATGACGAGGCCGCCATCCTGTTTACCTCCGGCTCGACCGGCATCCCCAAGGGCGTGGTCTACCGCCACCGCATGTTTGCCGCCCAGGTCGAATTGATGCGCGAGACCTTCGACATGCAGCCGGGCGAGGTCGACCTGCCGACGTTTCCGCCTTTCGCGCTGTTCGACCCGGCGCTGGGCATGACCACCGTGATTCCGATCATGGACTTCACCAAGCCGGCCAAGGCCGACCCGGACATGCTGGTCAGCCTGATCGAGCAGTACGGCGTGACCAACCTGTTCGGCTCGCCGGCGCTGATGAACACCCTCAGCCGGCACCTCGAAGCCAACCGGCTGCGGATTCCCGGCGTGAAGCGCGCGTTGTCGGCCGGCGCGCCGGTGCCGCCGAGCGTGATCGAGCGCATGCACGGCGCGCTGGATCCCTGGTCGGATATCCACACGCCCTACGGCGCGACCGAGGCCCTGCCCGTTGCGACCGTGTCCGGGCGGGAACTCGTCGGGGAATTGTCCGACGGCAACCGCTCGGGCAAGGGCATCTGCGTCGGCCGGCCGCTGGCGGCCAACGAGGTCCGCATCATTCCGATTTCCGACGAGCCGATCGACCTGACCGAGTACGCCGGGGAAATGCCCGACGGCGAGATCGGCGAGATCTGCGTGGCCGGTCCGACCGTCACCGACACCTACTGGAAGCGCGAGAAGCAGACGCGCGAAGCCAAGATGACCGACGCGCAGGGGCGCATTTGGCACCGCATGGGCGATCTGGGCTGGCGCGACCCCGAGGGCAGGTTGTGGTTCTGCGGCCGCAAATCCGAGCGCGTGGTCACCCCCGAGGGCACGCTGTTCACCGAATGCGTGGAAGGGCCGGTCAATGCCGTCGACGGGGTGTTCCGATCGGC